>NZ_MUET01000065.1:0-22680 GCF_001995685.1 Salinivibrio sp. IB282
GTAAGCGGTTAATAAACCGGTGAACGCCTACTCGACATCACTGAGATCCACACACCATGGCATCAGATCTGACATATCGTCCGATGGCGACCGCTTGGGTAATTCAGCGAACAGGTGCCGGAAGTAATAATAGGGATTGATGTCATTGGCACGGCATGTCATCACCAAGCTATACAGATTAGCACTCGCTTTTGCTCCACCGACAGATGTCGAGAACATCCAGTTCTTTCGCCCTGTGGCGAACGGACGGATGTCTCGCTCCGTCACATTGTTGTCGATGCTAATGCGGCCATCTTCCAGATAGGTCAGCAGTTTGGGCCACTGATTTTTCGCATACGTGATGGCCTGGCCCAAGGCGCCTTTGGGCAACACATGCATGCTATCAAGCCAGCGTTTAAAGTCATTTAACAGAGGCAGACTTTCTTGCTGTCTGAGTTGTTGCCGGGCCTCGGCCGATAAGTGTTTCCCGCGTCGCTCGATGCCGTAGAGCTTGTTGATGAAGGTGAGCGCTTTTTCTGGCTTGCCGGCTTTTTTCGAGGGCGACGCCTTTTGCGCATCGGTAAATTTACGGCGAACATGAGCCATACACGCTGCTTGCGTCACACCGTCAACGGTATCGTAAGCACTGTAACCATCGGACAGAAGATAGCCCTGATAATCGCCCAGGAACGCTCGCACACACGCGCCGGCTCGACTGGGTTGATAATCATAAATCACCACCGGGTGGTCGGTAAATTCACCACTGCGATACACCCACATGTAAGAGGTCGACTGCGCTTTTCTATCTGCTTCTTTGAGCACTTGCACCGTGGTTTCATCGGCGCAGATAAGTGGCTCGCTGGCTAACTGTGCTTTCATCGTATCGATAATCACGTCAACTTTGCTGCCCAGCTGCACACACCAGTTGGCTAAAGTGGCACGGCTAATGTCGATACCCGCTCGGTTCAGCATATCAACTTGACGATATAGCGGCAGTGCATCCACATATTTGGCGGTCACGACGGCGGCAAACGCCTCTGGACTGCCAAGGCTTTTGGGGATCATGCTAGCTGGCTTCGGTGCGGTCACTACCTGGCTGGTTTCAGCGGTTTGCTCGCACTGGCGGCAGGCATATTTGGTGCGCTCATGGCGAATGACACTGACCCGCTGCGGCACGATTTTCAAGGTTTCGCTCACTTCTTTGCCACAGGCGTGTAAGGGTACGTCGCAGCACGCGCAATAGGGGGTATTTAAGGTATGGGTGTGCACCTCACGCTCAAGATCAGCAGGTAGGGGTTTGCGTCCTGTTTTACGTCGCGCCTTAGGCGCAGAGGGTAACGCATCTTGCTGCTCGGCTTCGTTGAAAGTGCCTTTCGCCACTTTTTCACTTTGTGCGGCAAAGCGTTTGGATTGGCTCAGATTTAACTGCTCAATCAATAACTGAACGTGGTTTTTTAACGCCGAGATCTCTTCCTCTTTGTCATGCAGCAATGCCTCTTTCGCCACTAGCATGGCTTTAAGTTGCTCGATATCATCAGGGAGGTCGGTCATTGGGCGTCATCTTCTTACCGTGTAATGGCAACAAGTTTGACGGCGCAAAAGGATCGTTCAAGGGCAATATGATGATCACTGTCATGGGTCACACTTCTAGTCCCTTTAAAGGATGATGCCCGTGACTGTTTTCCAGTGACAGTCCCGATAGGAGCCAGTGAAGTTGCGGTTTACTCAGAGTGATCACGCCGTCAGGGCTCGGGCGAGGCCACTTGAAGGTGCCCTTTTCGAGGCGGCGGTAATACAGCCAAAACCCATTGGTATCCCAGAATAAGATTTTGAGCTTATCGCGACCGCGATTACAGAAAATAAACCAGGCTTCACTAAAGGGATCCATCTCAAGCTGCTCGGCCACGATCAATGATAGACCGTCAATCGACTTGCGCATGTCGGTGACGCCAGAGACCAAGAATACCTTGCCAGAAGGCGTCATTGCAGTGCATCCACCCAGTGTTTGATTTGTGCGGCGTTGAGCGTGGCGGGTAACTCGGCTCGAATGCCATTGGCAAAGACAAGCACGACGGACGCCCCTGGTAAGTGACCGGACGCGTCGACCACAACCGGCTGCACGGTTTGAGCTTGTTGGTGTTCACGTAATCGCTTCGACCAATAATAAAAAGTTTGATAGGGAATAGCGTTGTCTTGGCAAAACTGCTTAATGGACACTGTGCTTTGCTTTTGTTGTTCAATAATCGCCGCCCAGTGCGCGCGTTTTTGTGCTTGTTTCATGGTACCTCCGCTTAAAAAGGTACTATGACAAAGTCCGTGTCTTATGGGTATGTGGGGTTTATTAACCGCTTACNGACCAATAATAAAAAGTTTGATAGGGAATAGCGTTGTCTTGGCAAAACTGCTTAATGGACACTGTGCTTTGCTTTTGTTGTTCAATAATCGCCGCCCAGTGCGCGCGTTTTTGTGCTTGTTTCATGGTACCTCCGCTTAAAAAGGTACTATGACAAAGTCCGTGTCTTATGGGTATGTGGGGTTTATTAACCGCTTACCCAGAAGACGAATTGGATGTTTTGGGTAAAAGTTAACAAGTGCGTCAACGGGACCGCTTTGTTCCGCTGCCGCTCCACAAACCGGCCCGTTACGCCGGCGTTAGATTTAAATTGAGCATCGAAGGAAAATGATGATTGATATAGTTACAGGTTACTTAGATAGCTGGAGAGGTAGTAATGACTCTACTACTATCAGTGTCGAAAAAGTAAAAGAAGGCAAAATGCCCACGGTATTTTTGATTAATGGTTTTTATTCTGAAACTGCAAAGGATTCCAGTGAATGGATGCCAATAGTAAACAAGCTTTACCCTGATAGCGAAGTTGTTTTAGTTAGGTGGAAATCCGGAAATATAATAAATCAGATGATTGACAATTTAAGCGGTAAAGCAATTTATAGCGTTGCTCAGAAATATTTAACTCAAAGGGCTCTGATGTTAGCTTCACTTTCCGCAACGTCAGCATTGAGAGCAATATCCCTCCCTGCCACACTCGCTTATGTGACGTTTACTTTATCACAGTTCGGTTATCGGTGGAGAAAGTCATTCCTTGAAACAGAAAATGCAAGCAGGGAGCTTGCCAAGATAATAAATAGTGAGAGCAAGTATGACGGTTGTATATTAATGGGGCATTCTTTAGGAGCGAAGGTTATTTGTCATACACTCCAAAAGGTAACTCCAAGTCGTGTTAATCATGCCTACTTGCTAGCTGGGGCAGTAATAAACAAAACAGAATTATGGTGTAACTTATTAAGTAAACATAACAATTTATGTATAACTAATTGTTACTCTTCAAATGATCTAATTTTGCGGTATGCTTTCCCTGTAGGCGTGATATCGAAAATACCGGCTATCGGTGTTTCTCCGCTGAAATGCGACCAATCGAGAGTTTTAGATTTAGATGTGACCCCAAGTGTAGGTGGGCATATGAAGTTTAAATGTGAAAAACTCGCCATAACACTCGCGGAAGAAGCGAACAGTCTTTAAATCTAACAATAAATTTAAGCAGATTCGCAACGCTTGGCACTTTCGGTTTGAATCAGCTTTAGTGTTTACGGCACAATGGTTTAGGTGGGTGGCAGTGTTGCTCACTACTTAATTTGGCGTTAAAAGTCTATGAATCATCCACTATTGCCAATGCCAGAGAGAACAGAAGAATCTGATGCAGTTTATGCTGTGCTGGGACGAGCTTTGGCATACGCTACTGAATTCGAAAAAAACTGTAGAGCTTTGGCCCATTTGTTTGATATCGAAAAATCGGAGAGTGAGTTCTCTTATGAGATATATAAGCTAGTCAATTCAGGTACTTTACATGCAAAGATAAAGCTACTTATTGGCGAGCATGGATTACCCGATTGGGTGGAAGAAAAAATTCATGGGGCAAGAAAAGCTAGAAACTATATTGCTCATGAAGCGGCGGAAGATCATAAGAGAATGATGTCAACACCACAATTAATGAAAAGCTTTGAGACTACTATTATGCAGATGACTGGGAAAATAGCTGATGGAAATCAGATTGTGCTTGATGTGACGAGAATGCTGAAGGAAGGAAAGCGTGTTCATGGGTCAGATGTCGTTGCATATTCGTTCGCTGTGGCTTCGTGGATTAGCCGTGACAACTTTTAACAAGTATGTCAACGCGACCACTTTCACTTTTCTGGAAAAGCAGCAAATTAAAAGTGGCGCGTTACAAAAGCGTTATACATCATAATCAAATCCTGAAGCAATATTAATTAGGTTTAGCTGCTAATTATCAGAGAACAAAATTGGAAGGACAAAAAAGATATGGCATTTAAAAAAAAAGGGACCAAGCAAGTAGCTGCTGGTAGTCCAGATCAATTATTTAGGGAGTTACCTAGAAGAAAATTCCCCGATGTTCTCCCTCACCAACAGTCAATGATGCAACGTTATGCCGAAGAAGCAGTAAATAAACCTGATGTTGCACTACAATTACCAACAGGTAGTGGCAAAACATTAGTTGGGTTACTGATTGCTGAGTGGAGACGTAGAAAATACAATGAAAAAATTGTTTATTTATGCCCGACACGACAACTAGTCAACCAAGTTGTAGAGCAAGCTGAAAGTAAATATGGGCTAACAGTTCTTGGCTTTACAGGAAAAAAAGCAGAATATAATCCAAGTGATGTTGCTAAATACAAACAAGGATTAGCTGTAGCCATAACGACCTATAGTAGTGTATTTAATACAAAACCTTTCTTCGATGATCCCGATATCGTCATTGTTGATGATGCACATGCTGCTGAAAATTATGTGTCGAAATTGTGGTCATTAGAAGTTGAGCGTTTTAATAGTGACCATACAGCAACACACGCAGCTCTTTGTTCTTTAGTTAAACCTTACCTTGATAGTACAAGTTATACACGATTAGCTGGCAAATGGGAAAGTCCATCTGATCAAGGATGGGTAGACAAATTGCCCACTCCTATATTCGAAACTATTAAAGAAGATTTAATCGAAATATTAGATGAATATACGGAAAGTAACTCATTAAAATATCCATGGTCAATGCTTAGAGCTAATTTACAAGCGTGCCACTTGTATATGTCTTCTACGGGGTTTCTTCTAAGGCCTTTATTACCTCCAACATGGGCTCATGCAGCATTTTCTAATGCGAAACAACGTATTTATATGTCTGCAACATTGGGAGAAGGCGGCGATTTAGAACGTCTTGTTGGGCGTAAAAATATATATCGGTTAGCAACACCAGATGGATGGGATACTCAAGGTGTCGGTAGACGTTTTTTTATTTTTCCCTCCTTGTCATTAAACGAACAAGAATGTTCAGACTTGAATATTGAATTATTTAAAATGTCTAATAGGAGCTTGGTGCTAGTTCCTAGTGAYCCTCAAGCAACAAAGATAAAAGAAAAAGTCGAAACATCTACTTCAATTGAGGTGTTTAGTGCTAGTGATATAGAAGAATCTAAAGGCAATTTCGTTAATAAAGATAGTGCTATTGCAGTGGTAGCAAATAGATATGACGGAATTGATTTCCCTGGGGATGAATGTCGATTACTAGTAATCGAAGGTTTACCTAAGACCGTTAATTTTCAAGAACAATTTCTCATGTCTAGGATTGGGGCTAATATATTATTTAACGAACGAATACAAACAAGAGTTATTCAGGCTATCGGAAGATGTACGAGATCATTARAAGATTACTCTGCAGTTGTTGTTAATGGAAATGCTCTTGTTGATTTCCTTGCTGATAGAACAAGAAGGACATACTTTCATCCTGAACTTCAAGCAGAATTAGAGTTTGGTGTTGAGCAGTCCATTGATAGTAGTTTTGATGATTTAATTGAAAACTATGAAATTTTTATTGAAAATGGAGAAGATTGGGAAGATGTAAATAACGAAATTGTAGAAATTAGAACAAATAAAACTAAACTAGAATTTCCGGGTATTTCAGAGTTATCTCAATGTGTTTCATCAGAAATTGATTATGTGACAGCTTTATGGTCTTCTGATTTTGAAGAAGCTCTCAGTCAATCTGAACGGATTCTAGGTTTCTTGACGTCTCCAGAATTACGTGGTTATAGAGCTATGTGGGAATATCTTGCTGGCTCTGCTGCATATATGGCAGATAAACAAGGTTACCCGAGGGCATCATTAAAGGCAAAAGAACATTTTACAAGAGCAAAGAAAGCAGCAAAAGATATTCCGTGGTCAGTGGGGCTTACTCGATATGCTACTAGCTCAGATCCGGTTCGTGAAGCACAAGATATTATGTTGATGAGACAAATTGAGGGTATAGAATCTCTTTTATCNGCTGCATATATGGCAGATAAACAAGGTTACCCGAGGGCATCATTAAAGGCAAAAGAACATTTTACAAGAGCAAAGAAAGCAGCAAAAGATATTCCGTGGTCAGTGGGGCTTACTCGATATGCTACTAGCTCAGATCCGGTTCGTGAAGCACAAGATATTATGTTGATGAAACAAATTGAGGGTATAGAATCTCTTTTATCTGGTTTCGGGTGTATGCATGATAGGAAGTTAACCCAAAGAGAAAAGTTGATTAGAGAAGGTCTGAACTCAGCAAAACAGTTTGAAGAAGCCCATCGGCTATTAGGTGAACACTTAGGGTTTGAAGCATATAAGGTAGAAGAAGATGCATCACCTGATCCTTGGTGGCAATTAGATAATTTATGCATCGTTTTTGAAGATCATGCTAATGCCGAGTCAGATACACTATGTGCAACTAAAGCAAGGCAAGTTGCCACACATCCTAATTGGATTCAAGCAAATGTAGACGGTTTTTCAACGGATAATTTTGAAATTATTCCAGTTTTGATTTCGCCAGTTTCGAAGGTAAAAAAAGGAGGAGTCCCTCATTTAAACGCAGTTATGTTTTGGAAATTGGATGATTTTAAAGAGTGGGCTTCCCATGTATTAGATGTCGTTAGAGAACTAAGAACTACATTTCAACAACCCGGTGATTTAGTATGGCGAGCTGAGGCAGCAGACAAACTAATAGCAGCACGAATAGATGTAAATAGCATTAAGAATATGCTTTATAGCCAAAGAAGTATGGATTTATTGTTATCAGTGGAATGATAATTTGAAACGTAAATAAGACTTCATACCGTATGATGTGTAACAAGGCGAAGCAATTGACAAAATATATGTCACGAATTTTGCTTCGCAAAATGTAGTGCCATATATTTTGCAACTGTTCTTAGCGTTAGTTTCATGGAAGACATATGAACGATTCGGAATTGTTAGAACAAGCCTTACATAGTGGGGCAATCATTCATCAACCTCATGCGTTGAAAGCATTTTTATCAGCAAATTTCCTTGCTAAACGTTTTGGTGAAAATGACAAACTTTTTTCTCATACGTCTATTTTAATGGCTAATGATGCAGTTTTGGTACAGCCTACATATGAGGAATCTGTTCAAGCACCAGCATTACAAGACTTTCGTATTCAAAGTATACTGAATCGTGGTATTTATCCCGCAGCTTATCAAGCTACTTTTCAGTGGTATCAAAACAAAGGTTTTGATGAGGTTTTTCGCCACTTTGCCACCAAAGCAGCATCTGCGAACGAATACTTATCCCACCATGTGACGATATTGCTTGCAATGAATAGTGTCTATAGGCAATTGAATGAACATCAGATCCCAGCCTTTCTTAATCGTTTTACAGAGTTCGTTACGTCTACGTTTTCAAATATAGATAACGTTAACTCGAAACCAGTGCCAGTAAAGGCCAGTCTCTCAGATGTATTATCATCTTGTATTGAGCAGTTTGGTTTCTTTGGACACAACTTGATCACTTTGGCTTGGCTATTACGTTGCAAAGATCAGTTATCAACATCACTGTATGAAGCAATGCTGTCAAACTTATATGTTCAGGCCAATAGTCCTTTGGAAGACCCCGAAGATGAAATCGATCAAGTCATATGGGGGCAATGCAAGGCTGAGCCGGGTATAGAATCGTTTGAATCACGTATAAATTGCTTAATCTTTGATTACACGTCAAATTTGCATCAAATCACATTTGCTGATGCTCTATGCTTGTTACAATCTGAGTTTCCGCAATATACGGCGGATTTAAATAGAATAGCGCAATATCAATGTCTTGTTCTTAAAAAATGAAACTAACAAACCAATTCAAGGCGACCCAAGTCGTCGCACGGCTTTGGGTGATTGCCGCTTCGCGTCAGTGTATCACCAAAAAGCACCCAACAATTTGGGCGCGTGATTGGGGCGTTATGTACTAAAAGGAATGTTGAGATGCTCTACAAAATAGAAGAACAAGCTAACGTATTTGAAAAGCTAGACCCCGTAGAGTTCAAAGATTTTTCTAGTTTCGGAAAGCTTGAGAAAGATTTAGAAAACTTAATTGCAAATAGTATTTTAGATGTATTGTTTGAGGATGCTAGGTTAATGCCTGTTTTTCAGGAAAGGCAATGGCAAGCAGAAGCTGATATATATGCACTTAATGAAAGTGGTGAATTAGTTATATTTGAGTTAAAGCGTGCATCAGCTGCTCAAGATGCTGTTCATCAAGCACTRAGGTATGCACAAGATGCAGGCCAATGGAGCTACCAAAAGTTAGAAAGAAAGTTCAAAGAATATACCAAAAGTGAAATGTCGCTAGTTGAAGCTCACAGAGAGGCTTTTAATCTTGAGTATCAATTAGATCCAAAAGAAATAAACAATAAGCAACACCTATTGGTTATCGGTAGTGCAGCAGATGAATCATTAATATCATCCGTAGATTACTGGAAGAAAAATGGAATATCTATTGATTTTTTGCCATATCGAGTTTACGAACTTTCTGGAGAAAAGTACTTTGAGTTTTTTGCTCTTCCATATGATAAACATAAAAATCCGAGTGATGTGAAAGGAGTGCTATTCGACACAAATCGTAGTTGGGATGAAAACTCTATTTGGTCAATGATGGATAATAGTCGTCTTGAAGCATATGGCGATGCGAAGAGGTTCGTTCATCATGTTCATGTGGGAGATATTGTTTTCTTTTCGCACAAATGGTGTGGCCTAATAGCTGCCGCAAAAGTCAAGGGTGAGGCCAAAGCTCCAGACAGCGAAACTTTGTATCGAGATGTGGATTTTTTAACTCCTATACCGAACCGCAAAGATAATAAATTGTTGGCTATGCCTTTTTCTGAGGTTAGCTCAAAAACAGGTAAAAGTTTCTTTTGGGCTCGAACTATAAAAGTACCTTATCTTACAAAAAATGAAGCGCTTGAGTTGGTTGAAGAGCTTAACAACTATCTGCGCCGTACATAACAAGTCAAGACTGTCGGACTGCTTCGCAGCCGCAGCTTGAAGCGTTAGGGCACCGAGTTCGAGGAACAAAATATATGGCTCTTAGTGTAAGTGAAATCGCTGCGTGGTGGGGTGCCTTAGTCGCAACGATAGTGCTAGTTTGGGACGTATTTAAATGGATAAGCAACGGCCCCAAGTTATCAATGCTTTTATCTCCAAATATGCAGGTACTCGGAGATCCATCCCGAGAGGGTAAAACTTGGGTTTCTATTACTATTTCAAATACCGGAAGTTGTCCAACAACTCTTAAGGGGGTTGGTATCGAGTTCTATGATTCATTTGCTCAGAGATTGCTGGGAAAGCCAAGCCATGCGGCTTTATTTCCTAACCCAAATGATAATTTACCACTACCGCGCGTTATCCAGCCAGGAGATGAATGGACAGGCCTTATCCCACAAGAAAGAGTCGATAAAGATCTTTCATTGCAATAAATGGCTCATGAAGGGCACCTTATGGTATGGGCATCACAGTCCCATTCAAAAAGAAGCAAGCGATTAAGGTTGGTAATTGAGCGCGGTGGAAATAACGAGCCCTAACAATCAGCGGCAGAGCGACAGTGGACTTGATCCGTTTTACTGGACACGCATCGACGACCTGAGGAGGTCAGTATGCCAGCCTATAAAACGGGTAAAAAGACAGCGCAATATTCACTAGACTTCAAACTGAAAGCGGTTGAATGGAGCTATGAGACGCATCGAACAGTGAAGTCGGTTGCAGAGGCGCTTGATATCCATCCATTCATGCTATCGAAATGGCCTAAAGCGTATCGAGATGGAGAGTTTGGTATGGTCAAGTCCCTAAAAAATAAAGTGAAGCCAGACAAGGCGAAGGATGAGTTATCGGCGCTCAAGCGACGGATCACGGAGCTTGAAGAGGAGAACGATATCTTAAAAAAGTGGCAACGCTTTCAAGCAGAACAAAGGCGCAAGCCTACCGATTTGTAAAGCAATATAGTGATGTTTACTCAGTAAAGAAGCTGTGTAGGCACCTTTCTGTGWCTCGTAGTGGCTATTATGATTGGCTAAGCCGCGGACAGTCAGGACACGCGCGCGCAGATAGTGAGCTAGGCGCAGAGATAGCGTTCATCTACCGTAAAAGCGAAGGCAGATATGGGAGTCCTAAAATCCATGCGGCGTTGAAGGCAAAAGGTCTCGCAGTGAGTCGTAAGCGTGTGGCCCGCTTGATGCGAGAAGCCGGCTTAAAGGCGAGAGTGGACCGTGTTTACCGTCGTCAGAAAAAGAGTCGGACGTTCTTTAAAGGACTCGTCAATCGACGTTTAGAACAAGAAAAAGCGAGCAAAATCAATCAACAATGGACCGCGGATGTTACCTACATAAAAGTAGGAAACCGATGGGGCTACTTAGCGGTAGTGATTGATGTTTACTCAAAAAAAGTACTTAGCTGGGCGCTCAGCGACAGACTTGATTCAAACTTGACGATGTTCACCATCGTCAAAGCACTCGCTAGCCGAAAGCCTAAACGGGGACTGCTATTTCATACCGACAGAGGGCGCGAGTATTGTGCGGATAGGGTGCGACATTTACTGGCGGAACACGGTGTTGAGCAGAGCATGAATCGGCCAGGGAAATGTACGGATAATGCAGAAGTCGAGTCGTTCTTTAAATCGCTTAAGGGCGAGTTAATCAAAGATGCACCGATTGCTAACTTAAGGCACTTACGAGAGAAGCTCAGAAAATATATTCAGTACTTTTATAATCGAACACGGTTACACAGTAGCATTGGCTATATGTCGCCGATAGCGTTTGAAAAACAATGTACTTAACGAAAGACGTGTCCGTTAAAGTGGATCAACATCATTCAGCACGCTTGGCATTTTTAGGTCGAGTCAGTTTTAGTGATTAAGGTGTTCAAATTGAGTGTAGTGGTAGCGTGCTTCACACCTTAATTGGGCGTTATGGCAAAAAAAGGAGTTCTAAATTGAAATACACAGTTTTATTGTCTTGCATATTACTAATTTCTGGCTGTGTAAACATGGCTGCGAAAAAGCCGACGGTAAGTTATTCTTCATCCATAGTTGATACCCTGAGCCAATATTATGAGGCATCGCAAGCGGG
Organism: Salinivibrio sp. IB282; assembly: GCF_001995685.1. Taxonomy (NCBI): domain Bacteria; kingdom Pseudomonadati; phylum Pseudomonadota; class Gammaproteobacteria; order Vibrionales; family Vibrionaceae; genus Salinivibrio; species Salinivibrio sp. IB282. Next base: position 11,424 of record NZ_MUET01000065.1, read on the forward strand.
ACTTATTAGTCCATATAAGTTGTTCGACCCTTCAGGGAAGAATCCAGGAATTGTGGACGGCAACGAATATAGAATGTTCAGACGTTGGTGGTGCCTAGATTCGAGTTCGACGAAGGGAGAACTTGAGAGTCTTATCAATGGCCATTGCAGTGCCAACGGCGGAATCTATAAAAATGGTTGGTGTAGCGATAAAATTTCTGAATCGCCCATTTATAAGGTTTCTATTGGTAAAGCGGGCATGGTGGGAGAGAAATCAAGCACAGCTTTCTGTAGCGCAGGTGAAGACATCGGTGTTTTGGCGTATGAAAAAAACTCAAAAATTTCAAATCAGAGTTGGCTCGATATTTCCACGGCTAAACTTGGATTTGAATCTCCGACTGAGTTTACACAAAGATTAAAAATGGAGAGAGAAGAAAAATGGCGCACGTTACAAGAAAAGCTTAAAAAGCAAGCTGAGCAAGGAAATTTAGTTCTAGCGTCAAAAATAGGCACAAGAATATGCAAGGACTTTGATCGTGGTGATCATGTTTATGTTGGATACATAGAAGACAAAACGGATGAAAAAGTAAAAATTAATGTAGCTCAAGCTGTATACAAAAGGGATGCTCGTTTTACTGTCAATGGGTTCCAGCCAACTTTAATTTGGGACTACCCCAATAATTGGTATGTCTGCGAATAGCGTCATGCCATAACAAGGCGCTCACTGGCAAATTTGCCAGTGAACGCAGCGTTATGCACATTGACACCTGATGCGTTACAGGTTACAACAAGGAGATGATTCGAAGCTTTAAACACAAGGGCTTGGCGAAATTCTTCAAGTCCGGCTGCACTGCAGGGATCCAAACCGCTCATGCAAAGAGGCTTCGGCTTATTCTCGGTAGGCTCAATGCGGCTTCCGGCGCCAAAGATATGGATTTGCCGGGCCTAAGGCTCCACGAACTTTCCGGCAACCGGTCGGGAATCTGGGCTGTGACGGTAAGCGATAACTGGCGCGTCACGTTTCGGTTTGAGGATGGAGACGCCGAGGTAGTGAATTACGAAGACTATCATTGAGGTACCCCTATGTTGATGCACAACCCTCCCCATCCCGGTGAAGTCATACGAGAGCTTTGCCTAGAACCCCTTGGCCTATCTGTTACAGCAGCTGCGGAGGCGCTCGGGGTGAGCCGGAAAACGTTAAGCGCCGTTTTGAATGGCAAAGCCGGTGTTAGTCCGGAAATGGCTATTAGGCTTTCTATTGCTTTTAATACCTCATCGGAGAGCTGGCTAACGCAGCAGTCCCAATATGAACTGTGGCATGCTGAGCAACACCGTAAAGACCTTAGGGTCAAGAAGCTTGTCGCAGAGTAGTAGAGCACATAACCAAGCATATTAAATGCGTTTCTTCTGTCGCCAGACCTCGTTTCACGCGGCCGTTTATGGCAGGTGTTAGCACCAAAAAGTTCAGATATGGCAAAGGTTAAGAAAAAGCTCACTCCGGCTCAAAAGAGAGCAAAGAAAGCCGCGAAAGCAGAGCGGCAAAGGAAGTACCAGTGGGTTTTTATGAATGGCAAGCAAGTCAGAATAAAGCGGCCACCAACCGCGGATGGTATTCCTATAGATCAGTTCATTGAGGAAAATGCTGATCCGATCTGGCTCCATCAGAATGAGATGTGGGAGCAGATGCCGGTTGAAGGCGCTCTTTCTGCTCCTGAGCCGTCTACCGAATTAGATGCAACAGAAGACGAGGACGGAACACCATTTTGACTTTTTAGCCACAGGTGTTCAGTTTGAGCAGTGCTAATTGGGCGTTAGCGGTGTTGATAATACCTACAATGTAATGCATGAGTCGTCTTATCTTTGACTGGAATCCTCGCAAGAAAGCCGCTCATCGCAAGAAGCACAAGCTCTCGTTCGACGAGGCCAAAACCGCCTTTACAGACGAGTTCGGCCGTTTGATAGCAGACCATTCTGATGAGAGGACCGGTTCATAGTGCTAGGAGCGAGCATCCATTCTCGCTTGCTGGTGGTGCCACTGCGTGATCATTACGATTGTGGTGTCGAGCCCTTTGAATCGCTGTCTATCTTAGTGACACCAAAATGCCGTCAGCGTGGTGTCGGCAAGGCACTGATTTCAAGGTGGGTCAAAGAGGTTGAAAAGAGGGGACGTGTCGCCCGATATCGTGCCAACCGGGAAAATATTGCCTCTCGACGCCTTTGCGAGTCGTTAGGCTTTGTTGCTCACAGTCATATTCAAATACTGGCAAAACTATGAGTAGCGGCAACGACCCAATACGCATTGGTGGGGTTATCGAAATATGATGAGTGGGAGAGGCGTTTGTGGCTGATATTCATGGAGATTAAATGTTGTCTTTAGAACCCTCCATTAGATTGTTGATGATGCATTTTTAAGGGCGTTTTTGAGTATGACTAATTGGCTACGGGCTTTACTCGTGTTTGGGGCTTTGGCGGTCTCTTTTTCATCGATGGCGCAGTCGCTGCCAGAAGGAGCGATCCAAGAAGGATCGCTAGCTAATCAAAAATTGATCCAAGATGCGATGGCAGGGGTGCTGGTTACGGTGGCATCCCAAGGCTGTGAGAAGCCAAAGGAATTTTTACCTTACGTGCGGGAAATGCCGTCAGGCGAGGTAGGCACAAGGGTTTGGCGGGAGCTATGGATTGTCGAAGGCTGTGGTGACACCTATCCGATAAAACTTCGCTTTCAGGAGGCGGGAGCTGGCGCCGCCAATTGGATGATTGAATAAACAAGGACGCTTATGAATACAGAACAACAGGCATTTTTAAACGCCTACCTTGCCACCTTAAGTGAAGCAGAACGTCAGGCCGTGCCTGAAACTATTGCCGAGTACTTTTGCGCGGATGAATACAATGCTAACGAATGCGCCCGTTTGATTGACCAAGGCATAAAACGCGCATCGTGCAGCTTAAAAGCTTGCTACGAGATAGAAAACGAACCTTACCCGCAAGTAGGGCGTTTAACCGTGGTGCTAAACGGGGCGCAGCAGCCGGTTTGTATTATCAAGGTGACTGAAGTGAGCGAGTGCCCATTTGATCAAGTGACTGCTGAATTTGCCGCTGCGGAAGGTGAAGGCGACAAGAGCTACGCCTGGTGGCGGCAGGCACACTTGGCATTTTTTGAGCAAGAGGGTCAAGCACTCTGCGTGCCGTTTAAAACTCAATCTCCTTTGGTATTAGAGCGTTTTAAGAAAGTCTATCCACTCGATAATCATGAAACTGAGCAGGTAAGCGCATGATAAAACAAGTCGGTCAAACGCTCATCCAACCCGAACACTTGGCACGCTGTCACTGCGGAGCGGTTGTGTTAGCCCTCGCGTTACCCAATGGGATTGAAAACCCCAGACGCTGCGATTGCTCGATGTGTCGACGCCGCGGCGCCATTGTTGGCTCAGTCAAGCTTGCACAATTACGTGTCGTTGCTGGCAGTGAACAACTCAGTGTGTATTCCTTTAATACCCACACGGCTAAGCACTACTTCTGCTCACGCTGTGGCATTTACACCCATCACCAACGTCGCTCCAATCCGAGTGAGTTTGGGTTCAATATTGCCTGCTTAGATGGCGTCAATCCGTTTGAGTTGGAGAATATTCCCGTGATGGATGGGATCCACCATCCGGCGGATCGCTAAGTTTTACAACGCCTCTGGATAGTGCGTTTTCAGTAACTCTTCGACCACCGCCAGGTTCTGTCCGAGTTTTCTCAGTGCCAGCAGGCGCGTTTTGCTAAATTTGGCATCTTTAGGCACCAAGCGCATGATGTAGGCGGCGCGTTTTCCTTGGTAGACGTCCTCTGATTTATGGAAAAAAGCGTTACAAAAAAGCAGCGCATCACCTGCATCCAACGCAGGGGTCACTTTGCCCTTCTCCATATAGTCATACTCTTGCTGGGTGATTTGAAATGGCGGGTGCTCGGGCACCGACGGGTCGGCAATGCGCACCAGTGAGTGCAATTGATTGGCTTCGCGGATTAGCGATAGGCGCACCGCGCCTTCTTCCATCACGATAGATAACTGACCTGAGCCAGCTTCTTTCACTGGCGTCAGCGGGATCCATACCGTGAGCATATCTTCCGGCCGCTCCATAAAGCCAATTGAGTCAAAATCAGTATGGAAAGGAAAGCCTTGATCCTCAGCCGTTTTCTCCAAATATAAGTCGGCCAAAATGCGATAGTCTGGCAGCAGTGCCTCAATAGTGTCAGCGATGTTGAGATCTGGGTCGCGGAAGACCATGGGTCCATAGATCGCCTTTTTGTAGATGTCGGCATACCAAGTTTGCCCATTGGGCATGGCGTCAAGTTTGGCAGCGAGAGCCGTTTGTGTCTCTGGGCTCAGTACACCAGGGACGACTTTGCCGTGATGAGGAGAGAGGTTGTCGAGAAAGTCCGGGCGAGCTGGCATAGAAGCTCCTTGAGGGGGATATAAAACCTAGAGTGTTACCTGTAGTTTAGCAAATCACCGTCGTCACTGAATAACGGCGGTGGGTGAGGTCAGTGTACTGACCGAAAAAGCCCCTGCAAGATTAAGCGTAACTGACCACCCGATTGCGCCCAGAGAGTTTGGCGTTATATAAAGCGTCATCGGCATGCTGGTAGAGGTACTTAGCATCTAGCATGGCGGCGTCGAACTCCGCACAGCCAATTGACACGGACACGCGGATAGCGGGGGAATAGTCGAGAATCGAGTGGTGATCATAAATTGCTTCGCATAGCTTAGAGCCGCAGTGTTGCGCCGCTTGTTGGTCGGTATTAGGCAACAGACAAGCGAACTCTTCCCCACCAATACGATAAATGTTGCTGTGCAGAGGAAGGTGCGCTTCGAGCAAAGACGCGAAAGCTTCGAGGACTTTGTCGCCAACGATATGGCCGTAATTGTCGTTGATGCGTTTAAAATGGTCGATATCAATAATAAGCAGGGATAGGGGTTGATGTCGGTAACGGGCTTTGTCGCCAAAGCGAGCAAGGTCGCTAGCAAACTGACGACGATTGTATAATTGTGTGAGCGGATCGGTCGTGGCTTGGCGCATTAATGCTTGTTCTTCCGCCTTACGCTGACTGATATCCCACATTACACCGGCGACCACACCTTGAGGCTTATTTTTAGGACCGTTATTGGTGGTGATTTCTACCCACGTATATTCGCCATTGTCGCGTTGAACCTGCAAGTCCATTTTTAGCTCGTTGCCAGCGGGAGATAAAAAGTGGCGCACCCGTGAGAAAAACGCTCGACGATACCGAGGATGAATGCGGCGCAGCCAGTGCCGGCTGGTGTAAGTGCGAGAGTCACGAATGCTGCTAATGCCACTGTCGCCGATGATCTCTGACGAGCACCAGCAGATGCCGCGTTGTACATCCACTTGCCAAGTGCTGCAGTGGGTATTGTCTTTAATGATGTCTATTTGGCGTTGTTTAGAAAACAGCTCGTTTTTTAGCACAGTGCTAGCGATCAGATGTCCCGTCGCGCGCAGCAAGGTCACATCGCTTTCTGACCACTGTTGTTCTCGCTCGCAATCATCAAACCCCAGCGTTCCCCACCATTTATTATCGACAATGACGGGGATGGTTAACATCGATAAAATGCGCTGTTGTGTTAAGTAGCGTTTGAGCCAAGACGAGGGTAACTGATCAGTAATGACCGCTTGGTATTCGCCCCGCTGTCTGCTTTCTATCAGCTCACGGTATTCGGGGTGCGCGAGGCTAGATCTGAAATGATTAAAATGGGGGAGGCGAATTTGCGCGTACTTTTTCTCGTTTGCCCATTCGAAGACATAATCCTGCAAAATATCGGTATCGCTGATCGCTAATACTTGAAACACCCACACACGACTGACTTGCGTCACCGCGCCAATTTCCGCGAGCAAGTGATTAATATTGGCAAGTCTATCATCACCACTGACCAGCATGTCTGCACCGCGTAGCACAGCCGACAGCAGGTCGACATTTAGCTCAGAGAGCTGGTGTCTATCAAGTTCAGGTTGGATCCCGGTTAGGATGGTCATGCCGATAGTCCATTATCTACAAAGTCACCACTGTGTTGAGCGTAGCAGGCGTGTGTATAAATAGTTAACACGGAACGTATTAAGTGTTCAGTGTTGTGGGTCACGTTTGCGTTTAGTCGTGCTCGCCCTGTTAGTAAAAATAGACATAATAATCGCCACAGTGGAATGAACCTTGTGACAGTGTGACTGGCTCACACACCTTGATATGGAAATAAGCATGAGAAAGTCAGTGGTAATAAAACAAACCCCAACCCGTTTATGTGTGAATGATGACTGTTACGCGATGCACAATATTGTTGATGCCAGCGTTGAAGAGCTCACGTGGAAAGATCACCTGCTGAGGATGTTAGGGCTAGGAATACTAAGCGCGAGCTTTTTATTTTTTATGTTGGTCGGTGAGCTGCCTTACGCGGAGTCCTTACCTGCCGTGGGCTTTGTTGCAGGTGCGTTGTTAGCTTTGCTGACTAGCGCAAAATACGTGCTACGCATTGAATATAGCCACCAGGATGACACGGGCGTGCAGTGGCTGACCATCGCCAAAAGTGGGAAGAAAACAGATAAATTGCTTTTTGATCAGCACGTCGCACAATTAAAGCGGTTGTTAGTCTCGTAGCCACGCCGGTGGTGATGTTTATCGAGCGGATACACGAAGGGCCTGCAATTTAACAGGCCCTTTTTCTTGTTGATCGCGTTATTTATTGATGGCGCGAGGGCGACCGCTTTCATCAATCGCAACATAATTAAAGGTCGCATGGCTCACTTTGCTGCGATCGCCTATCTCATCATGGCTAACGGGCTTAACCCAGACCTCAAGCTCAATAGTGATCGAGGTATTGCCGATACGTTGACACGTCCCATAGCAGCAGACTACATCGCCAACACTGACGGGCGATTTAAACGTAATGTCGTTGACTGACACAGTAACGACACGTCCACCAGAGATCTCTTTGGCGAGGATCGCGCCAGCTAAATCGAGCTGGGACATGATCCAGCCGCCAAAAATATCGCCATTGGCGTTGGTGTCGGCGGGCATGGCTAATGTACGAAGCAGCAGTTGGCCGCGGGGGCAGTTGTTTTTGTTGTCAGGCATGGCTCTCTTCACATCTTATTCAAAAGGGGCTAGCCCCTTTTTTTCAGGATAAGATTAGAATTGTGACCGCTAACACAGCATTTGGGCAAGTTTTTATTGGTCTGAGTTGCTCTCTTTGGGTAGATGGCGGTAGATATACACCCCAGTTGCAATCATAAACAGGAAGGTCAGGATCAAAGTGCCGAAGACCTTAAAGTTCACCCAGGCATCAAGCGGCATGCTGTAAGCGACATAAATATTTACCCCGGCTAAAAGCGAAAAGAACCCGATCCAGGCCCAGTTAATGGTGCGCCACACGCGTTCTGGCAGTGTGATCTCTTTGCTGAGCATATTCTTGATCAGCGGTTTACCCATCGCCTCGGACACCGCCAAGCCAATGGCAAACAAGGCATACACGATAGTTACCTTCCACTTGATGAAGTTGTCATCGTGAAAAAATAGCGTCATGCCGCCAAAGATGGCGACCAAAACGGCAGTGATGATTTGCATCTTTTCCACGCGTTTATACAAGGCCCAAACCAGTACAACTTGCACCAGGGTGGCGATGATCAGTGCCCCTGTAGCTATATAGATATCGTAAAATTTGTATAAGGCAAAAAAGATAATCAGAGGAATAAAATCAATTAGTTGTTTCATAACGCCGCCGCGTGACTAGGTGTATTTAAGCTAAGTATGTACGCAGTGTACCCAAATGCGCAGGGAGGAGAAACGACAAGGCGGTGAGAGGCCAAATCACAAGGTAGGCGCCTTGGCAGGGGATGCCAAGGCGCGTTGAGGATTAAATCCAATCCCAGCCGAATACCAGTAGCATCAGTATCGGGCAGATAACGCGAACGTAGCCTGGCCAGATTTTCCAAAACCAGGTTTCGCCAAGCTCAGGGCTACCTTGCACCAGCTCTTTCAAGATTTCGTTGCGGTGCCATAGCCAGCCTGCAACCAGAGCAAACAGCAGGCCAAGGATAGGCTGTGCGTACTCGGTGGTGACGGTAACCACTAAACCAAACAGATCGCCAAAGTTGTAAACAATCACTGCCGAGGCAATGGTGATAAGGCCGCCAATCCACCATACCGCTTTCTCTCGTGATTGACGGAATTCCTCGGTTGCACAAGCCACTGGGACTTCTAGCAATGAGATGGCTGAAGTGAGGGCGGCAATGACCATCAGCAGGAAGAAGGCAAAACCGATAAAGATGCCCGCTGTTCCCATGGTGTCGAACATGGCAGGCAAGACGCTGAACACCAGTGTATCACTGCTGAGGAGCGCGCCTGCCTCGCTGTAAATCGCCACACCATTATGTTGGGCAACAAACATCGCCGGCATGATCAACAGCCCGGCAATAAAGGCGATGCCGGTATCCAGCAATGCGACTTGTGCAGCGGTTTTAGGGATGTTGGCGGTCTTGGACAAATACGAGCCGTACACCATCATCACACACACACCCAGCGAGAGTGAGAAAAACGCTTGCCCCATGGCACTCACGACCAATCCCGGCGAGAGGTGCGACATATCTGGGATCAGGTACATCTTAAGCCCTTCCATCGCGCCGGGCTGGAACAAGATGTAAATCACCATGATCACGAACAGTAAAAAGAGGACGGGCATTAAACGTGAAGACCAACGCTCGATCCCGTTAGCAATACCATTACGGACCACCAGAATCGTTGGCACCATAAAGCACAGCATCAATGCGAGGTTACGGGTTTCGCTAAACGACTCTAACCAGGCGGCTGCATCGGTAAAGCCTGCTAATGCAAGCAAGGGTGAGACCATATAGCCCACCAACCAACCGGCCACGATGGTGTAAAAGCTTAAAATGCCAGTCGCGCCGAGTAAGCCGACTAACCCAAGTAACCGACCAATCCATTTTTGTCCGCCGGATACCGCTGACAGTGAGCGAACGGGGTTGGCATTGCCATAGCGTCCAATAGTGAGTTCTGCTATTAAAAGGGGATACGCGAGGACAAAGACCATCAGCAAATAAATAAACAGAAAAACGGCGCCGCCGTTTGAGGCTGTTTGCGTGGGGAAGCCCCAAATGTTGCCGAGCCCAATGGCTGAGCCAGCAGCCGCCAAAATAAACCCTAATCGGGATGAAAATTGTGCGCGTTGTGTGTTTGCCATACCTACTCGATATTGTATTCGATAATTGATTGATTTTTATGGGCGCATACTCAGTTGTGCCCGTCAGATGCTTGCTCAGTGTGTAAACTAATAATTACACATTAAAGCAAGTCATTCCCTCTATAAAGACTCGTCAGTAAACCAGTTTATGCGTAAAATTTGAAGATCATGCCGTATGTAATACCACCGTATGGCTGTATTTCCCCACATTCTCTCTCCGCGTGAATACTTCTTAGTCATTAGTAAGGGTAATCCGCTGCCTTTAGTGAGTATCACAGTGGCTTTCTCTACTGCAATTATTGATTTAACACATTGTTAACATTACTGCTTTGGGTCACGTTAACATGCATGATCTAATGTATTTAGCATCATGTTGGTGTGTTAGCTGTCACGATTTTTCCGCCGCGTGTCTTTTTCTAAAGACAAATCATGGCTTGCACCGATTGGCAAGCTAGGCAGAATAGAGAAGGCGAGAGAACAGGCTTTCGTCAGTTACTATTAAGGTGTGCAATTAGGCATGGAAAAAGTCTACGAGATCGTGACCTTACTGTTGCTGTTGGTCTACTGGTTAACCATTGCTGGGGTGACAGTCCGCGTGGTATTCAAGCGTCGCGCGCTGGGTGTATCGATCGCTTGGTTAATGATTATTTATATCCTCCCGATCGTGGGGGTGATTGCCTATCTGCTCTTTGGTGAGCTGAACCTCGGTAAAACACGTGCAATGCGCGCGAAAGCGATGTTTGAGCCATAYCGTCAATGGCTGCTCAGTTTGCAGGCGTGCCCGGCACATCGTCCTCAGCACATTAGCGAGCAGTCTCACCATGTTAATCGCCTCTGCCACGCCCGAATTGGTGTGCCGGAGCTCACCGGTAATCAGCTGGCGTTGCAGACCGAGCCCGCTGATATTCTGAAGTCAATAGCACTTGATATTCGTCAGGCGCAGAAAAGCGTCGATATGGTGTTTTATATCTGGTATCCAGGGGGCCATGCTGACGAGGTTGCGCAGGCGGCGTGTGATACCGCCAAACGTGGGATCTCTGTGCGTATCATGCTGGACTCTGCCGGGAGCARGGTTTTTTTCCGCAGTGAATGGCCACATGCGATGCGTGAAGCTGGGGTAGAGCTGATTGAAGCCCTTGCGGTAAATCCGTTTCGGATGTTTTTTCGTCGCCTCGATATTCGCCAACACCGCAAGATAGCAATCATTGATAATCATATTGCGTACACGGGCTCGATGAACATGGTGGATCCGCGCTTTTTCAAACAAGACGCGGGAGTTGGTCAGTGGGTGGATGTGATGGTGCGAGTCTCGGGTCCCACGGTGCCCGTTTTAAGTAGTGTGTTTGCATGGGATTGGGAGGTGGAAACTGGGCTACGCGACTTGCCGTCATCGCCAGAGTGTTTGCTGATTGAAGATCACCAACACGCCAATCACGCGGTGCAAGCGATTCCATCTGGGCCTGGCTTGCCAGAAGGGATGATTCAACAAGTGCTGACGCTGGCTATCCATCAAGCAGAGAAGAGCATTGTGATCACCACCCCGTATTTGGTGCCAAGTGAAGGGCTGATGGTGAGCTTACAAACGGCCGCGCAGCGTGGGGTGTCAGTCACTCTGATTATTCCCGAGAAAAATGATTCCTTGATGGTGGAGTGGGCGAGCCGCTCGTTTTTTGAGGATTTAATGTCAGCAGGGATAGAAATCTACCGTTTCGGGGGCGGCTTATTGCATACCAAATCTGTGCTGGTGGATGAGCAGTACTGCCTCGTGGGCACGGTGAACCTCGATATGCGCAGCCTATGGCTTAATTTTGAGCTGACACTGACTGTCGACGATCCCGAGTTTTGTGCGAGCATTCATGCGCTACACCGCCATTATCTGGCGCAATCGACCCGCATTAGTGCTGAAGCCTGGCAACAAAGACCCGTTTATCATAAGCCGATCGAGCAGTTCTTTTACATGTTTAGCCCGCTGTTGTAAGGGGGCTGAGTTGTTGGGCGATACGCGATGACACCGGCGGGCTAACTCATTTACCG
>NZ_MUET01000066.1:0-15161 GCF_001995685.1 Salinivibrio sp. IB282
AATCGTTTGTTCTCTGGGCACCTGTTGTATCGTGCGACCTCTCGCGGGGGAATCGAAAGGTCTGTCTTCAGAGACACATTGTTAAACGTCCTTGTCAGGAGCAAGAACTATGTCAAAAAACCTCTTTGCTAACCTGCAAAAAGTCGGTAAGGCGCTGATGCTTCCAGTATCTGTGCTTCCGGTCGCAGGTATACTTTTGGGTGTTGGTGCAGCCAACTTTAGCTGGATGCCAGATATTGTTTCACACATGATGGAACAAGCTGGTGGGTCTGTATTTGGTCAAATGGCCTTGCTGTTTGCCGTCGGTGTGGCGCTAGGCTTCACCAATAACGATGGTGTATCCGGTCTGTCTGCCATTGTCGGTTACGGCATCATGGTGGCGACACTGGATGTCATGGCACCAGTCATGGGCGCTGAAGAAATCAAGACAGGTGTGCTTGGTGGTATTCTCGCCGGTGGTGTCGCGGCGTGGACGTTTAACCGCTTCTACACGATTCAACTGCCTGACTACCTTGGCTTCTTTGCCGGTAAGCGGTCGGTGCCAATCATCACCGGTTTCATTTCTATCGCGCTTGGTGTGATCCTTTCTGTTATCTGGCCACCAATCGGCAGTGGTATCGCTACCTTCTCTCACTGGGCCGCCGAACAAAACCCTGTGACCGCATTTGGTATCTATGGTGTGGTAGAGCGTGCACTTATCCCATTCGGTCTACACCACATCTGGAACGTGCCTTTCTTCTATGAAGCGGGTAGCTGTGTGAACAACGACGGCGAGCAAGTAAACGGCATCATGACCTGTTTCTTGACCGCTAACGATGCAACGCGTGAAGCGGGCAACGGCTTTGGTCAGCTGGCAGGCGGTTATTTGTTCAAAATGTTTGGTCTACCTGCGGCGGCATTTGCTATCGCACACTCTGCCAAACCAGAAAACCGTGCCAAAATCATGGGTATCATGGCATCTGGTGCATTGACCTCATTCTTGACCGGTATCACTGAACCTATCGAGTTCTCGTTCCTGTTCATCGCGCCAGTACTGTATGGTATCCACGCCATTATGGCGGGTGCAGCGTATGTGCTGACTAACGCACTGGGCGTTGTTCACGGCCATACTTTCTCGAACGGCTTTATCGATTTCATCGTGCAAATGCCACGTGCTGAGAACGTGATAACGCTGGTGCTACTTGGCCTTGGTTATGCGGTTCTTTACTACATCGTGTTCCGTGTGGTGATTCGCGCCCTTGACCTGAAAACGCCTGGACGTGAAGACGAGACGGTCGCTGACGTATCAACCGCGACAGGCTCTGAACTTGCTGGCGACCTGGTAGCGGCATTCGGTGGTAAAGATAACATCACTGGTCTTGATGCGTGTATCACTCGCCTACGTGTCTCAGTGGCTGACACTGAAATTGTTGACCAAGACAAGCTTAAGCAGCTAGGTGCAGCGGGCGTGGTTGTGGTATCAGGTGGCGTACAAGCTATCTTTGGTACCAAGTCAGACAACCTGCGTACTGAAATGGATAACTGGATGCGCAGCCAATAATTGCATGCGCTAAACCAGCAAATATGAAAAGGGGTAGCATCTTGCTACCCCTTTTTTCTTTAGTTGGCACCGAGTGAGAGAAAGAACAACATCAAAACAGGGACTAATAAACTGAGAATAAACCCGCTGACAATGGCAATCGGTACACAACGAATACCCCCAGTGCTTTGAATGATCGGCAAGGTGAAATCCATTGCAGTGGCACCACCATATCCAATTGCGGTGAGCGGGTAGCGTCGGATTAATATTGGAATAATCATAATCGCCATTAGCTCTCGTGCGAGCTCGAGAATAAATGATGCTCCGCCGTAAACCGGTCCCAGTCCGTCGCCCATCAAGATCCCCGCCAATGAGTACCAGCCAAATCCAGAGGCCATCGCTAAACCGTGATGATAGGGAATATCTAACCACCATGCCGCCAGCAAGCCACCGGGCAAGGAGGTAGCGACAACGAGAGCGGCAATCATCAGTCCACTTTTATTGAGGATGATTTGCTTAAGCGTCATGCCACTGTTACGCAACTGAATGCCAATCAGTAAGAGCAACAGTAATAAAATCCCTTCGCTGGCCGTATCGACCCAAGACAGATCGTGATTGAGCAATAGCCCTACGACTAAGCCAACGGCCACAGCGGCAATCAGTTTACCGGACTCTGACATCATGGTACTGAGGGTCAGCTTATGTTGGTGTCCATGGGTCTCGGTTGGGAAGAGCTTATCGAGAACAGGCAGGGCAAGCAGATTGGCCGCGCCAATGCAAATAAAGAAAGTGGCCGCGAAATACAAAATGGTGGAAATATGTTGCCCGAGGTTATCTAAGCCTGCGAGGCTTAAGCCCATCAGCACTAAAATGACCATCACTAGCCGCATCGTCAGGGTATTGACGGCGTTGAGGTAGCGCACCTGCTTAATGGGGATTAAATAGCCGATAATAAGCGGCGAGAAGATGAGTAGCATCCCTGAAAACATCTGATTGTGCTCGGTGTTAAGAAAGTAGAGCTTGAGGTTATCAACCGGTTAATAGGTGGGTCAATAAAATCAGACAAGGGTGGTGAAAGGGAAGACCACCCTGGTTTGTGTCAGATACTGCTTGCGTCCATGACTTGGTGTAGCTGGCGCGAGAACTCTTTGTCGTCGAGGCTGGATAGCTCATATAACGCTTCTGCGCCAGGCGCAGTGATTTCCACCTCATGATCCTCTATCGCGTCATCTTGATTGCGAAACATTAATAAGTGATTTGCCATTCTCGCGATATCTAAATAGGTGATATCGGGGCGTGGCTTGGTGTAAAGCTTGTTGTTGATGGCGACTTCGATAAAGTCACGGTCAAACTGCCATTGTTTGAGCACAAGACGACTGCAGTCGCCCGCCAGTGAAAAGAAGACGCGCTCGGCAATGTCAAATTTTAGATAGTGGCCCTGATTCATAAAGCGTTGGAACTCGCCTATCACGCTGTATAAGCCAATATCCGCAAGCAAACCCACTATCAGTGCTTTTTCGGGTTCCACTGAAAGCGGCTCATCACAGTAGTTCCTGACTCTTTGCGTCACCAATGCCATCGCAGCGGCAAGCTCCCGGGATTTTTGCGCACTTTTTTTCAATAGCGCGTTGCAGGCCTTGGAAAATGAGGCATCACTCTTAAGTTGATAGACGGCCGCGGCGGTGATGATCCCTAAAACGCGATCAACGCCAAGTCGAGAGACGGCGGTTTGAACATCTTTGCACTGGCCTGTCGCGCGAGGCGCGAACAAAGCAGAATTCGCGGCGTTAAGCACGGCCCCACATAAACTCGGATCTTCCAGTAAGAGATTGGCAATATCCCGCATGGTGGTATCCGATCGCTTACTGGCCTGTTGTATTGATAGAACGGCATCCGGTAAAGGGGGGAGGGAGAGACGATTGACGCGGATGCTTTCGACGGCGCGCTTATAAAACTCGGTTTCTAGGGAACGTAAGTACTTATCACGATCCGGTGAGACCCAAAAAAATGAAAGATGATCCATAAGTCCTGATAGTATTTGTCAGCAGCCTGCATAGTAATGGGACGCAGAATAAAAGAGAACCGCCTTTATCTCAATCGGTGAGCCTGCTGGCGTCTTTGATGATAATTTATACAACTCCCTTCATCTGTCGCTGACTTAGTCGTCGTCAATAAGCGGATACCGCAATAATTTATCAATAAACTCGGCCACCAATAAGGCAGTCGGCTGGGACAGTAGAAGCTGTTTCTGCTTCACTTCGATAGGAAGTAACTCCAACCAGCGAAGACAGACCCAGCCAATGTCATCGTACTGCGTTAACTGGAAGTGTTCGTGGCGTGTCGGATTCGAGCGATAATATTGCTGCAGCTTTTCACTCAGATAGAGGTAGTGGTCGGGAACTGTGTGGCGTTGCCATTTCGGTAACGGCGTATAATGCGCCATATTGACGTCACCTTCACCCGCGTCGATCGCAGTCACCTTGACACTTTCAATCCCTTGTAACGTCAACGCAATTTCATGCGCACCATGACGGTTGAAGTCTGCAATCTCGCAAAGCGTGACGATAGGAGAAATCGTGTGCGGCCGCTGCTGACCTTCATCCTCATTTTTCATCGCGACCAAAAGGCGAGGTGGTTCGCCTGCCTGTTGGAGCATTTGTAAGTAACATGACTCAGACAGCACATAGCTGTGCAATCCCCCAGGCAATAAATGACTTGCTTCTATTAACAGCGGGTGTCTCGACATGTCGGCTCCCTGACTATTCGCCTATCACTCTCAATTTAGCGCACTCGTAACGATGAGTTAAGCATAGATGCATCGAAGACTTTATTTAACAACGAAAAGATGTCTGCAGTAAATGCGACAAAAACCACACTAAATGAAAGGACTGTTTAATGATAAGTGATCAGATGCATAGTATTTGATTGCCATTTGATGCAACCTCCTCCCGTTAAAATAATCATGCACATTGACTAAATTGTCAGTCATGTCTATGGGCCGGCTGACGGCTGGATATGAACATCTATTCGCTGAAGGAGAGTTTTTGATGGCGAAGCAATTTGAAGCCCAATTAATGCGTTTTCTGGATAGTTATGGGGAAATGGAGCAACGCTCTATGTTTGGTGGTATTGGCTTTTTCTGTCGAGAGGCGATGTTTGCGCTGCTTACCGGAAAGCATGTTTATCTACGAGGGGGAGGCCAACTCACCGACAAGTTGATCGCTAAAGGGTGTGATAAATTTGTTCATGTGAAGAAAAGCACCTCAGCGGTGGTTAACTATTATGATGTGACCGCACTCTACTTAGGTCATGATCCTGATTTGCCTGCGATGATTGAGCAGTCGTTACAGCGTGCGATCAAAGATAAAGCGCAGAAAGTATCGGCATCCAGTCTTCGGCTGCGGGATTTACCCAACTTACGTCTAACTATTGAAAGGATGTTAAAAAAGTCGGGTGTAAAGGACGTATCAACGTTTTACAGCATGGCGCCGCAAGAAATGTTTCGTCGAGTGCAAATGACACACGGTAAAGATATCGATATCAATCTACTTTGGAAGCTCGCGGGTGCGCAGCAAGGTCGTCATTGGGAACTGATTGAAAAAGACGAACGCGAACGCCTGCTCGCGGATGTCTAGGTGAATCACTAGTGTAGGTAGGTGCCAGCCCTGATCAATCGGGCTGGCATTATTGTCAATGTTGCGTTCGTCGCTACGTTGATCGGCCTTTTGTGTGCTCACTTAGCGCCGAGAGAATAGTGAAATGTTATGTTTGGATAAATAATCGTCGGTTAAACGCTAAAATGATAATTTTTTCGTGACAGGTGAAAAAACTTATGTAGAATTCAAACCACTTAGCCGAGAGGTGAAGCGCCAAGGCGCGTTGGCAGAGTGGCTATGCAGCGGATTGCAAATCCGTGGACCTCGGTTCGACTCCGGGACGCGCCTCCATGAACTCTGGCTAAAACAATACGGACGCGGGATGGAGCAGTTTGGTAGCTCGTCGGGCTCATAACCCGAAGGTCGGTGGTTCAAATCCGCCTCCCGCAACCAACTTTAGGTTGCTGAAGAAGCACTTAACGATTGATAATAAGTCAATACGACCTTCGGTCGGTGCCGTTGCACGGCGCGTTAAATCCGCCTCCCGCAACCAATTTTAGGTTGCTGAAGAAGCGCTTAACGATTGATAATAAGTCAATACGACCTTCGGTCGGTGCCGTTGCACGGCGCGTTAAATCCGCCTCCCGCAACCAAAGCGACATTAGCTCAGCTGGTAGAGCGCGACCTTGCCAAGGTCGAGGTCACGAGTTCGAACCTCGTATGTCGCTCCAAATATAAAACAGTGGCGAAAGCGGCTGAAAAGATTGCGTGCCCTGGTGGTGGAATTGGTAGACACAAGGGATTTAAAATCCCTCGGCGTTCGCGCTGTGCCGGTTCAAGTCCGGCCCGGGGCACCATTAATGAACAAGACGGCGACCTTTAGGGTCGCCGTTTTTGTATATTTTGTTCCGCGCTCAGTCTGCACGTTGTGCTTCACCATTTTGCAGAAAATAGACCGCACTCCGCGTTGAATTTACACCGCGAGCCTCGATATCGTCCATTTCGGTTGGCTCCGTCACCCCAATATGATTTTTAAGCACTTGCTCACCAGAGCCGGGCTGGTACTGTGCCTCGCTTGATTGGGTTTGATAACGACTCATGGCTTACACCCTCACATCGCTCTCTTTTTATCATAGAACAGCGTGCTCAAGGAGGTATAGTGAGGTGCATCAACGTTAGGGGAGGACGAGAGAAGACGGTAGGTAATAAAAAGGCAGCTTAAAAGCTGCCTAGTAAAATGGCGATGGCTACGATGCTATATAATGCTGAAGCATTGTATTTCATTCTGATGTGCCAAACGGTAGTGGATATCTTGCGGATCCTTACGCCCCGATTGTCGAATAACCACCCCGCGTTTGACCCAGGTTGCCATCATGGCGTCGATTCCATCAGGACTGATCCCGTATTGGTTGGCGAGGTCGAGGCGACTAATGACACCCGCCTGAATGACACTGGCTTTGAGCTTTTGCAGGATCATAGTAGGTCTCCTTAAACCAATGGGGATGTTTGCCGACATAGCGCATGAGTGCTACCACGACAATCAGTAAGGCACAAAGGCCAGTGATGTAGAGTGTGGCTGGCGTGGTGGCGACACTCAACTGACTGAATTGGTAGCATAGCGTGGCACCGCTTACCGCTAGCAGCATTGACCAGCTCGCCACAAACAGGGCAAACCGGCGACCAAACTCACGTGTGTAGGCACCTAGAGCGGCAACACATGGGGTATAAAGCAGGATAACAATAAGATAAGCCATTACGCTGGCGGTGCTGGTGAATTGACGGTGCAGATTATCAAACGTTGTCATACTGACTTCTTGGGCTTGTGCGGCGGCTTCGGTGTTTTCAATCTCACCGACGTCAATAGCCAATGGGTCGGTATAATCAATGCCAAATAAGTTTTCCGGAATGCTCTGAACCGCTTCGACCAGCGCTTCTCCCAGTGTGGCTTCTTCTTCCGCTTCTTCGCTGGGCGCATAAAGGTTATTCAAGGTGCCGACCACCGCCTCTTTGGCAAACAGACCCGTCACCAACCCGACAGTAGCGGGCCAATTATCCTCTTCAATCCCGATAGGTGATAGGGCCGGCGTGATCACTTGTGCTGTTTTCGACAGGACGGAAGACTCGCTGTCTTCGTGTCCGAACGACCCATCGGTGCCTAGAGAGTTAAAGAAGGTCAGAATGGTTACCACGATAACAATGGTTTTACCGGCACCCAGAACAAATCGACGCAGTTTTTGCCAGGTATTGCTCATCACATGGCGCACACGCGGCAGTTCGTAGTCTGGAAGTGTCATCAGCAGGCTTTCACTATGCCCTGGATAAAGGGTATGACGCAGTATCAGGCCGGTGATGATCGCAGCAATAATGCCAAGTAAGTAGAGGCCGAAAACAAGGTTTTGACCATTTTGTGGGAAAAACGCCGCGGCAAAGAGGGCGTATACCGGAAGGCGGGCGCCACAGGACATAAATGTCGCCATCGCGGCCGCGGTTTTGCGCTCGTGAACCTGTTCTAATGTGCGCGTTGCCATCACGGCAGGAACGGTACAGCCAAAGCCGAGGATCAAGGGCACAAAGGCTTTGCCCGGTAACCCCATTTTTTGCATTAAACCGTCTAATAAAAAGGCGGCACGTGCCATGTAACCTGTGCTTTCTAATACCGTTAAAAATAGGTACAAGCCTGCAATAACAGGAATAAAGGTGGCAACGGTTTGAATACCTCCTCCGAGGCCATCGGCGAGAATAGTGACAATCGCCGTCGGCAGTATGCCGTCAAGAAGCTGATGGGTACCATCGACAAGTACCGCGCCGGCGGCAATATCGAAAAAATCGATAAAGGCGCCGCCAATGTTGATGGCAAATACAAACATCGCATAGAGGACAGCAAGCAAAATAGGCAGTGATAAAAAGGGGTTGAGAAGGACCTTATCTAACTTTTCGGTATTATTGCGACTGAGGTGGCGAAGCTCGCGGCGAGCCTGGTGAACCATGTCACGAATCGCACTGTAGCGCGTATCCGCAATAGCGATGTCAGTATCTAAGTCTGAAAGGGCTTGGTTTGCGATCGTAAACTGCTGCTGGTCAGCCTCGGTGCTACCATCAGGCAAGCGGCCCCGCTCCAAGCACTCAAGCAGGTGCGCGCGTTGATTCACTTGTGCAGCGGCTGCATGAAGAAAACGGGCGCCAAGCTGGCTTTGAATCCAGTTCTCTAATGCCGCACCGTAGTTCAGATACATTGCCTCACAAACGGGTAAATGGGTGGCCAGGTGGGCGAGTTGGTGGCGCAATGTGTCGACGGTCGCTGGCTGGCATGCGGTGACGGTTAACACGGGACAACCCAGCATCGTTTGTAATTTGGCGGTGTCGAGTTGTTGACCATTACGATCAAGCAAATCCATTTTGTTAATTACCACCACCATAGGAACACCGCGTTCACGCAGTTGAAGGGTGAGGTATAGACCGCGCTCTAGGCAATTGGCGTCTAAGACATTAATAATAAAATCGTTTTCGCCGCTATCGATGGCGTAAGTGGCAATTTGCTCATCAATACTGGCGTCAAAGCCTGCGTTTAGGGCATAAAGGCCGGGTAAATCGGTGAGTTCACACTCGGTGTTGTCGAGGCTCAGCGTACCGACTTTTTTGTCGACAGTGACGCCCGCCCAATTTCCGACTTTTTGTTGTGAGCCGGTGAGCGCATTAAATAAGGTAGTTTTCCCGCAGTTTGGGTTGCCTGCAAGTACAATGCGGCGTGAACTCATCAGATTACCTCCACATCAATCAGTTTGGCGACTTCGCGACGTACGATCAGTTGTTCACTGTCGAGGCGGATCTGAAGTGGATCACCCAATGGCGCGCGCCTGACAAGCTCAACGCCGGTGCCTGGAATCACACCCATGACCGCGAGACGATGACGAACAGACGCGGGCACATGATGGACACTGGTAATACGCGCGGATTGGCCGCGACCAAGTGTGGACAGTTTCATAGTGCAAGATCCAAATAAGAATGGTTTTCATTGCATATTACGCTTAAAAACGGCTCTGTTTTTTGCGTAGGATCAAGTTAAGCGGCGAGTGGAGAGCGTGAGATGTGTCACAACAAAGTAAAAGGTTGATATGGCGAATGATATGTAAGTGCCGCGAAAAAGCCGGAATAAAAAAGCGGCCGATTGGCCGCATTCAGTATTGAGTTAGGCTGATGGGTGTCGATTATTTTTGGGGTTGATGTGCCGCTCGCTGTTGATTCAGTTTGTCGATCGCGATGGCTAACAGTCCAGACCCGTTATCACAGTCAGGGCCAAAGCCTGCGGCCTGTCCCGCTAATAAAGCCAGGGCGTCACTGACATGTGAGACGGCATAGACGTGAAACTCGCCTTTTTCTACCGCCAGTACCACATCTTTGCGGAGCATCAGGTTTTGGACATTGGCAGTAGGAATGATCACCCCCTGGGTGCTGCTGGGGCCTTTTAGGGTGCACACATCAAAAAAGCCTTCGATTTTTTCATTGACCCCACCAATGGGTTGCGCTTCACCGAACTGATTCATCGACCCCGTAATGGCAATGTCTTGTCGAAGTGGGACATCCGTGATCGCAGAAAAAATCGCGCAGAACTCGGCCATGGAAGCGCTATCGCCATCCACACCGCCGTATGATTGCTCAAAGGTAAGATGGGTTTTGAGTGGGATGGTGTCCGTTTTTCCTAATAAATTCGCCAAGTACGCCGATAAGATCATCACCCCTTTGGAGTGAATACGGCCGCCGAGTTTGACACTTCGCTCGATATCCAGCACTTCTCCTTCCCCAAACGCCGTGGTCGCGGTGATGCGGTTGGGTAAGCCAAAGCTGTAATCCGATGTGCTCAGCACCGACAGGCCATTGATTTGACCCAGCGCCGTGCCGTGCGTGTTGATAAGTGTGACGCCGTTTTCCACATTCTGCATCATGCTGTCACGCAAGCGGCTCACGCGCATATTGCGGCTGGCGAGCGCTTTTTCTACATGCAGGGCACCAATACTGTTTGCGTTAGCGTGATTCGCCCAATAATTAGACTCGCGCAACAGGTTAGCAATATCGGCGGAGTGCAATGATAAGCGGTTTTGATCCTCGGCTTGTCGCGCACTGTGCTCAATAATACGCGCAATGGCGCTGCGACTGCAGTGGAGCAAATGGCTGTCATGAATAATGCTTGAAATGAACTTGGCGTATTGCTGCTCGGTGCTCTCTGTGCGCGGCATGTCATCTTCAAAATCCGCGGTGACCCGAAACAGCTCAATAAACTCCGCATCGTAGCGTTGGAGTAGCTGATAGGTTTGGTAGTCGCCAAACAAAATGATTTTAACATCCAGAGGAATCGGCGCCGGATCGAGAGACACGGTCCCGCTTAAGGTCACTTCTCGCTCCAGAGCGCTCACACTCAACTGGCGGCTACTGAGAGCGCGTTTAATACCATCCCATACATAGGGCTTCTCGAGGACTTTAATGGCATCCATCAGTAATACGCCGCCATTGGCGCGGTGAAGGCTGCCTGAACGAATCAATGAAAAGTCGGTAAACACCGTGCCTTTAAACGTGGCATTCTCAACATATCCGAACAGATTGTGGTAGCTAGGGCTATCCTCAACCACGATCGGCGCTTGTGCGTCATTTTGACTGACTAACACATTGACTTGGTAGCGGCGAGGGAGTTTTTTATCCAGCGCCGCATACGCAAGTGCAGCTTGCTCCTCACTGTCTTCAAGGAAAATATCAAGGTGCTCGAGCATGTCAGCTTGCATGGCGTCTAAAAAGGCTAAAATGTCAGGCAAGTCAGCAAACTGTTTTTTAAGCGGTGCCATTTGGGTGGCGATGACGTCTTGGGCGATATCCTCGTCCAGCGCTTTTTGCTTTTCCGCGTACTCAGACTCCCATTCGCCAAGTTGGCGAACAACACCTCGCAGTTCCGTCTCCAACTTATCGATGACTTTGCCAAAGGCCATCTGCTCGTCTTGTGAGAGAGCGTCAAAGGTCTCCTCGGTATGAGGCTCCTCGCCGTTTAAGGCCACAAATTGGTAATCACCCTGAGGCGTGATGGTCAAACTCACACTGTTTTTCTCTGCCGTGTCACTCAAGCCTTGAAGCACACTTTGCTGGCGCTCTGTGAGTTGGTTTTTGAGTGTTTCTGCCCGCTGGTAATACATTTCGTTGTCAAACGCCATGGGCAGGGCGTTGGCCAATTTGCCCATCAGTTGCTCAATGTGCTTTTTGAGTTCACTGCCTTTACCCGCAGGCAACTTCAATACTTCTGGTGCGCGCGCCTCTTGAAAATTAGCGACATAACACCAGTCATAAACCGGTGACTCACTTTGCCAGTGTTGGTTGAGGTAGCGCATCATCATGGTGCGTTTGCCCAGTCCATTTTGGCCAATGGCATAGATGTTGTAGCCCTTCTCTTTGATGGACATCGCGAACTCAACCGCATGACGAGCACGATCTTGGCCGACAATCTCGTCAAGTGGCGCAAGGTGTTTGGTTGAAGTGATGTCACTGTGCTTTAAGCTGGACTCACGGTATAAACGATCGCTTTTTAGCGGAGTGATAGCCATAGCGCTTCCCATATTGGCATTGTGTCGGTGATTATTTCAGTGTAGCGGCTGTAAGTGATTGTTTTAGTGACCTTGGTGGAGAAAGCTGTGATGGGGTCACAGTTTTGAGTTGTCTGATGATTTTGTGTACAAAACGGGCCACTAGGCCCGGTGCGATCGTACGTTGGAACGGTTTAGTGAGAGGCCTTAATCGCGGCGATCAGGGTATCGATATCTGCGCGGCAGATGTCTTTGTGTGTTACCAAACGGGCTGGTTTGCCAGACAGAGAGACGCGGATCTCTTTTTCCATCAGCCGCATTTGCAAGCGTGTATGATTGATTGTTTCGGCCACATCGACATAAACGATGTTGGTTTGCACAGGATAGCCGCTAGTGGAAAAGCCGTTCAGTTTTTCCAGCTCACTGGCGAGGTAATGCGCATTCGCATGATCCTCCGCCAAGCGTTCTACGTTTTCGGTCAGTGCTTTATAGCCAGCAACCGCCAATATGCCCGCTTGACGCATGCCGCCACCGAGCATTTTACGAATACGCCGGGCTTTACTGATCAGGGCTTTCGAGCCGAGTAGCAGTGAGCCGACAGGTGCGCCTAATCCTTTGGATAGACAAATTGTCATCGAGTCAAAGTGACAACTGATCGCCTTAATGTCCACTTCTAGTGCGACAGCCGCGTTGTAAACCCTTGCGCCGTCAAGGTGTAGCTGTAGTTGATGTTGGTCGCAAAATGTTCGCGCCTTGGCTAAATAGGACAGAGGTAAGACTTTACCACCTATGGTATTTTCCAAGCTCAGTAGCTTAGTGCGGGCAAAATGAAAGTCATCGGGCTTGATAGCCGCCGCGATTTTATCGAAAGACAAGGTCCCATCTGGCTCATTTTCAATGGGCTGGGGTTGAATCGAGCCCAATACGGCCGCACCGCCTGCTTCATATTTGTAATTGTGCGCTTGCTGACCACACACATACTCATCACCGCGCTCGCAATGCGCCATCAGGGCCAATAAATTAGCTTGGGTTCCCGAGGTGGTAAAAAGTGCAGCTTCAAAACCGTGTCGTTCAGCCGCCCATGTTTCCAGCGCGTTAATGCTTGGGTCGTCGCCATACACATCATCGCCGACAGGGGCGTTAGCCATGGCGTCTCGCATAGATGCATCGGGTTGGGTCACGGTGTCAGAGCGAAAGTCAATCATGGAATAACGTCCTTGTCGTCAGTGATTTAAGTGAATTAATGCGTGTTTACGTCTGAGCATAGCAAAAACCTATTGACTAAAAATAGTGACAAGCGTGAGATATTGACTTAGGTAATAAAAAAGGCCTCGTATGAGGCCTTGGGGAGAATTGTTATCACAGACGCGCGATTAGCTTTTCAACATCTGCCAGTATTTTTGATAGATTTTCACCGCTTCGCCGACATCATTGGTGAACTCACCTTTGTTCACCGCTTCATCGGATGGGAAGATGGTGCTGTTCTCTTTTAGCTCGGCCTCTAAGTACTCAGCCGCGTTGGTGTTCGGGGCTGGATAGCCAAATTCTTCCACCAGTTTCGCCTGATTTTCAGGGCGATACATAAAATCGATAAACTGGTGTGCCAAGGTCTTGTGTTCGGCGTTTTTGGGGATGATAAAGTTATCCATCCATAAGATCGCCCCTTCTTGTGGGTAGACGAACTCAATGCCTTCGATTTCTTGTTGCGCCATGTAAGCATTACCGTTCCATTGTTGGCCAATGCTCACTTCACCGGTTACAAATGGCACATGCGGTGCATCAGAGTTATACACCACCACGTTGTCGCGCAACTCACGGAGGTATTCATAGGCTTGCTTAATTTCAGCCTCTTCGGTGCTGTTAATGCTATGACCTTGTGCTTTCAACGCCATGCCAAACACATCACGCACATCATTCAAGAGCATGACTTGGCCGTTGAAGTCGTCGCGCCATAAGTCTGCCCACTTGGCCACTTTACTGCCATCGACATAATCACTGTTGTAGCTAATGCCAGTCACACCAAACACATACGGCAGCGAATAGCCATTATTTTTGTCAAAAGGTTGACCCAGTAGGCCTGGGCGCAGGTTGTCAAAATGACTGATTTGGCTCTTATCAATGTTGGCGAGCATTTCTTCATTGACCATTCGCTCAATGAAATAGGTCGAGGCAAATGCCAGATCGTAGCCTTCGCTATTCAGGAGTTTGAGCTTGGCATACATGGCTTCATTGCTCTCAAACGTCGAGTAATTGACGTCGACTTGATACTCCTCTTCGAACGCTTCAATCACGTCCATTGGCATGTATTCTGCCCAGTTATAGAGGTTGAGTACCTTATCGTCTGCATGAACGGCGCTTGCAAAGAGGGCTGAAAGCGCAAGTGTTGTGGCGGTGATTCCGTGAGACATTTTTTTCATTGTCATGATCCTTCAATGGCTGACTGGCCGAGTACACGTCGAGCGCATCATATTGTACTTGACCTTAGTGTCAACGAGTTTTTTTACCAACCTTGATAGGGGGCAATACCCTGCTAACGTTAGCATATCGGTTGCCATCTCCCCCAAATGGCCGGGTAAAGTGACGAGAATAATAGCTTGTCAGAGAGGGAGGACAGTGCCAGTATTTGCCGCCTCTGAGCCTGTGATGGCGCGAAACCAGACTGCTGGTTTTTAGTACTTTTTCTTTTTTGATAACAAGAGTAACCATTGAGAGCATGGTCAAAACGGTTCGACCTGATAATGACTTCAACGCGGCGACAAATTACTATGTTGCAACCCAAAACCAAACGCTGTCATTTCCTACATTGGCAGGCACACAAGAGGCAGATGTGTGTATTATTGGGGCGGGTTTAACGGGCCTGAACGCCGCCATTGAATTACGACAGCGTGGCTATAGTGTCACCGTTCTAGACGCACAAACAGTGGCATGGGGAGGGTCTGGCCGCAATGGTGGCCAGTGTCTCGTGGGGTATTGCCTTGGGCTGAGAGAAGTTGATGAAACCTATGGGCAAGCATGGGGCAAACAGTTGTGGGACTTATCGGTGGAAGCCGTTGATATCGTTGGCGAACGGATCCAGCATCACCAGATTGACTGTGATTTTCAACCGGGCTATATAGAGCTTGCTTTAAACGAAGCGCAACAAAAAGAGCTGCAAAGCTGGCATGCATTAAAGCAAGGGCGTTATCAATACCCAGACGCCCAGTGGTGGGATAAAGCGCAAGTGGCGGAGGTTGCAAATACTGACCGCTATTTAGGTGGATTATACGATCCGAATAGTGCGCACATTCACACGTTAAACTACACGCTAGGCCTCGCTCGTGCCGCGGCGCAAATGGGGGTGAAAATCTATGAGCACACTCCTGCTACACGTTTGGTCAAAGGGCAACCTCATGCGGTGATCACACCTCAAGGTCGAGTGAATACGCCCCGCGTTTTGCTTGCCTGTAACGCGTATCTAGAGGGTTTACACCGTCAATCACAAGCCAAGGT
>NZ_MUET01000067.1:0-14413 GCF_001995685.1 Salinivibrio sp. IB282
GGGATAGGGAACGTCATGATTTCCGGGATAGGGAACGTCATGATTTCCTCTCAATGACTCAAAACAGGTTACAGTTAAATAATACAGGTAGCATACTGAGATTTGTGCATAAGTCAATTCTAATTTAGTTTAAGTTGTTTTAGTGGTTGGTGTATGCCTAAAATTGAAGACTTGGGCAATTTGAAAAAACAACGCCTCTAAAAAAGCGCGAGCAGATGCTCGCGCTTTTGGCTGACACTGAAGCCTCTCGTTCTTATGCCTTGGCAAACTTGTAGGTGCGATAGCCCCCAATTAAGTTGCGCGCTTTAAAGCCATGATTGACTAACTGGCGGTAGGCGACGTTGCCTCTGAGACCGACCTGACAGTAAATCAAAATTTCTTTGTCTTTGGGCAGTTCATCGATGCGTCCACGCAGTTCGTCGACCGGAATATGGATATCACCATCGATATACTGACCGTTTTCGCGCTCGGGGGCATTACGCACATCCAGCAGCACTTGATCATCACGCAGTGCACCTAACTCGTGGTAATGAATCGCTTTAGCGTCACCCTTAATGAGGTTGGTTGCTACAAAGGCCGCTTGATTGATCACATCTTTAGCACTGCCATACGGCGGCGCGTAGGTGAGTTCTAGATGTTGGAGTTGCTCAACGGTCATGCCGGCACGTTGTGCTACGGCCATGACATCAATGCGTTTATCAATGCCGTCTTTACCCACCGCTTGTGCGCCTAAAATAGCGCCCGTATCCGGGGCAAACAGCAGCTTAAATGAGACAATCTCTGCGCCGGGATAATAACCCGCATGACTGGCGGCGTGAACATAGACCTTTTGGTAGTCGATGTCAGCGTGCTTGAGTTGTTTCTCGTTTTGGCCCACTGAGGCGACCGCGAGATCGAATACTTTACAGATAGCGGTGCCTTGGGTGCCGAGATAATGCTCAGTGCTGCCTAGCATGTTGTCAGCGGCCATGCGTCCTTGACGGTTCGCTGGGCCAGCCAATGGCACCAACGTCGGCTTGTGAGTGACAAAGTCAATCTCTTCCACCGCATCGCCGACGGCGTAAATATCGGGGTCTTGGGTCTGCATGGTGCTGTTGACCACAATCCCGCCTTTTTCACCAATGGCAAGTCCCGCCTGTTGCGCCAGCGTGACTTCAGGCTTAACGCCAACGGCCATGATCAACAATTCAGTATGCAGCGTGTCACCATTATTGAGCGTGAGGCTCAGTGAACCTTCTAAGTGTTGCGGCTCACTCGGCTCGCCGGCATCATCACTGGCAACATGCGTGGTAGGAATAAACTCGRCGGACTCCAGCGCGGTGCCTAAACGTAAATCCACCTCTTGATCGCGAATGGTTTGATGGACAAATCCCGCCATTTCTCGGTCGACGGGCGTCATCACCTGATCGGCCATTTCCAACAGGGTGGTTTTAATCCCGCGTTGATGCAGCGCTTCCATCATCTCAAGGCCAATAAAGCCCCCGCCGACGACAGTCGCATGACTGGGATTATTCATATCAATGGTATGCAAAATCGCATCCATATCTGGAATATTGCGAAGCGAGTGAGTCAGCGGGTTATCTAAGCCAGGAATAGGCGGCATGATGGGGGCCGCACCTGGGCTTAACAGTAACTTGTCGTAACTTTCTTGATAATCGCTGCCATCGGCACGGGTGACGGTGATGGTTTTGGCCTCGCGGTTAATCGCGGTGACTGTGCTGTTGATGCGCACATCCACATTAAAGCGGGCGCGAAAACTGTCCGGGGTTTGCAGCAAGAGTTTACTGCGGTCGGTAATGTCACCCCCGATATGATAAGGCAAACCACAGTTAGCGAACGAGACGTAAGGGCCACGTTCGAACATGATGATTTCCGCTTCTTCACTTAAACGACGGGCGCGAGCAGCGGCAGAAGCGCCACCGGCGACGCCGCCAATAATCACGATTTTGGTCATTATGACTCCATTAAGCGTTGCTTAGTCCAAGTTTTTTCAGGAAAAAGGCAGCCGGACAAATCCCTGTAAACGCACTTTGGATCAGGTTTACGCCAACGAAAACGGTTAGCCAAACAAATTGGCTATGAACTGTGAGGGTAAGCACGACAGAAAGTAGCACCATCATGCCAGCGATTACGCGTACGCCATTATCAATTGTCATAGCAAAACTCCTTTGCATCATTTATACGATTACCCGACAGACCGAACCGTTTTGGCTCGAACGCCTTCAGTGTTTGTCGGCACTGGGATTACTCTAGAAGTTGTATTTAGAAAAGTCTAATAATAATTTACCTAAATTAGAATTGACTAAATAAAATGGCGCGCTAAGCTATGGGTATTGGCAAAAAAGGAGTGAGCGATGGCAGATTCAAGCGTGCCGATTGAGGCAGAAAGCGTACCGGATATGGACATCGTTGCCATGCGTGAGCAAGCATCTCTGGTGGCGACCATGTTGAAAGTAATGGCGCACCCTGAGCGATTAATTGTGCTGTGTCAGCTTTTGGCCGGAGAGCGCTCCGTAGGGCAATTGTTGCAAGGGTCGTGCTTGAGTCAATCGGCGTTTTCTCAGCACCTTAGCGTTCTTAAGCGGCATCAATTGGTCAAGGTACGTAAGTCATCGCAGCAGGTGTTTTATCAGCTCAATGACCCCCACGTCGCGGCGATTATCGCCACCTTACAGCGGCTCTATTGTGTCTGAATCTGAGAGGTCAGCACACATTCATTGCCAGTTGATGCGCTAAGTTAATTAACAGTCACCCTTTTTATCTGTCGTTCTCTTGTCGTTACTGTCATCAGCTAAAGGATCGAATATGCGAGATGCTCAGCCACAAGGTCAGCTGATCACCCGAGTGATGAACAGCTTCTTCCCGCCCATCCTCATTGTGCTAGCGCTGCTGGTGGGGGCGGCAGCACTGTGGCTCACTCCCAAAGAAGAAGATCCGCAAATTGTCGTCCCCATGGCGGATATAGTGGTGCAAGCGCCCGGTTTGAGTGCCCCGCAAGTGGCGAAGCAGGTGACGCAGCCTCTGGAGAAAAAAGTCAGCCAAATTGATGGGGTGGAGTATGTGTATTCCACCACCCAAGCCGGTTCCGCGCTGGTCACGGTGCGCTTTTACGTTGGCGAAGATCGCGAGTCTGCCTTGGTGAAGCTGTATAACAAGCTCTATGCCAATCAAGACGCGATCCCAGCTGCCGTGAGCGAGTGGGCGATTAAGCCTGTGGAAATTGATGATGTGCCGATTGTGATTGCGGCGCTGCGTAGCGATAACCCTGATCAGCTCGACCATTATGCGCTGCGACGCATTGCCGAGCAGGCGACCTTGGATCTTWAAGCCCTTCCCGAAACCAATGCGGTGAAGGTAGTGGGTGGGGTGCCGCGTCAGGTGTTGGTCACGCTCGATCCTGCCGCCATGGCTAGCTATCAGATCAGTGTGTCTGATCTCACCAATGCCTTTTCGTTGAGCCATCAAAAGCGTGATATTGGCGATATTCAACATCAGGGTGAGCGCTATTTACTAAAAACCGGCCAGTGGTATCAAAGCCTGGAGGAGATACGCCATTTAGTGGTGGCGGTGGTGAATGGTAAACCTGTGTACCTGCAGGATGTGGCCAAGTTATCGGACGGCGCGCAAGAGCCCACCACAGATACGTGGATCCAATCGACCGATGATAGCCAGCCGCATCCAGCGGTGTTTCTCTCGGTGGCGAAGCAAAAAGGCGCCAACGCCGTCAGCGTGGCCGAGGATGTCACCGCCACGCTCAATCATTTGGTCGCCACGCAATTTCCCGAGGGCGTAAGCGTCGAGGTCATTCGCAATTACGGCCAAACCGCCGATGCCAAAGTGAAAAACTTGGTGTCCAGCCTCGGTATTGCGGTGCTCACCGTGGTGGTCTTTGTTGGTTTATTCTTAAACTGGCGCAGTGCCTTAGTGGTGGCGATTGCGATCCCAATCAGTTATGGCGCGGCATTAGGGCTGGATTTAGCCTTTGGCTACTCAATTAACCGCGTCACCTTGTTTGCATTGATCTTGGCGCTAGGGCTGATTGTTGATGATCCGATTGCCAGTATCGACAACATTGAACGGCACCTGACCCATGATAACAAGCCGCGTGGCCGCACGATTGTGCTGGCGATGCTAGAAATCAAGCGCGCATTGATCATGTCGACTGTGGCGATTGTGATTGTGTTCACCCCGATGTTTTTTATCACCGGCATGATGGGGCCATATATGGCACCGCTGGCATTCAATGTGCCGGTCAGTGTGGTGATCAGTACCTTGGTAGCGTTTTTAGTCACCCCTTGGCTGGCCAAAAAAATTGTCCGCGCGTCCAATAAAGGCGATGACTATCGCCTTGAGACCACGCCGCTGTACCGTGGCTATCGGCGCGTGTTGCTGCCATTGTTGGAAAACAATCGTCGCGCTAAAGCGTTTTTGTGGATAGTGGGGGTGTTGTTTGTCATTGCCGCCCTGTTGCCTGCGTTGCGCCTCGTGCCGCTTAAGCTGTTGCCGTACGACAATAAAAACGAGTTTCAGGTGGTACTGGATTTGCCGGAAACCGCTAATCATGTCGATACCTCCAATGCGCTGCGAGAGATGAACGGTTACCTACAAACGCAAGCCGAGGTGGTATCGGTATCCGGCTTTGCCGGGCTTGCTTCACCGATGGATTTTAATGGCATGGTGCGCCATTACTTTACTCGTCATGCGCCTTACCAAGGTGAACTGCGGGTAGTGCTGGTAGATAAGCACCGGCGTACGTTGCAATCACATGGCTTGGTGACACGCATGCGTGATGAGTTAGAAGCCATTGCATCAAAATATGATGCCGAGGTGCAATTAGTGGAAATGCCACCAGGGCCGCCAGTGCTGGCAACCATTGTCGCCGAAGTGTATGGCTCACCAAGCACGCCGTATTCAACCCTGCAAGCGCAAGCGACTCAGGTAGCCGAGCGATTAAAGCGTGAAGCCTTGGTGTCAGAAGTGAGCACCAGTGTTCAAGGGCCTCTATCGAGCTGGCAGTTTGTCGTAGACCAAGAAAAAGCCGCCTTGTCAGGTGTTGCGGTGGCCGATATTAACCAAGCGCTCAGGGCCGCGAACCAAGGGGTTACACTGGCCCATTTGGCCGACGCCGATGAAATGGATCCTTTGCCCGTCACATTGCAACTTGCAGCGGACGCCCGTGATCAACTGGATGCGCTGCTCGCCCTGCATGTACGTGGTCGCGCAGGGGTGGCGAAACAATCGGTTCAAGGTGCCTTGGTGGATGCGCCGCAGCCGCTGGTCGCGTTGAGTGAACTCGGCCATTTTGAACAGCAACCGGTTGATCAGCCTATCTATCATAAGAATTTACGCCCCGTGGTGTATGTGTATGCCGAACCCACTGGAAGGGTACCGGGCGAGGTAGTCGCCGATATGATGGCTGATTTTAATCAACCTGAGTCGGACAGTACTCGCCCGCTATCCGCGCGTAGTTATCTGGATAATGGCGCGGGGGATGGCTGGCAAGTTGATGAGGGTATCGAGGTGGTATGGAGTGGTGAAGGAGAGTGGAAGATCACCATTGATGTCTTCCGTGATCTGGGGATTGCCTATGGTGCGGCACTGCTGGGCGTCTTTATAGTGATGCTGATACAAACCGGGCTACCGGCGGTGTCAGGCATTATTATGCTGGCAATTCCACTGACCGTGATTGGCATCATGCCAGGCTTTTGGTTGCTCAATGGTTTGAGCGGTCAGATCAGCGGCTATCCAAATCCGGCGCTGTTCACCGCCACCGCGATGATTGGCATGATTGCACTGGCGGGGATTGTGGTACGCAACTCACTGGTATTGATTGAGTTTATTCAACAGTCACTCGCTCAAGGTATGGCGCTGAGTGAAGCCTTAGTACAAGCGGGCGCAGTGCGAATGCGGCCCATTTTACTCACCGCCGGCACCACCTTATTGGGGAATGTGATTATCACCCTCGACCCGATTTTTAATGGGTTAGCCTGGGCGATTATTTTCGGTATTGCCGCGTCTACCGTGTTTACCTTGCTGGTTGTGCCCGTGGTGTACAACCTTGCGTATCAAAATCATCCCACCCACGGCCTATCAGTAGAAGGAGAGCATGCATGAAGGCAAAAAAAGGCGTACTCGCACTGGTGCTAGGCACTGGGCTATTGGTGTTGTTTTTGGTGATGGCTGGGGTGTTTACCTCGAATGTCGCGCCCGTCTCGACATTGAACGAGACACCGGACAACGTTGAGACGCTAACGCTTGAGGCGGTCGAACAGCCACAAACCCGCATTTTTTCCGGCCAGTTGGAGGCAAGACAGACGGCAACCTTAGCGGCGCGAATGACCGCAACCGTTGCAGAAGTGCTGGTTGATGTCGGCGACCGCGTTGAGCAAGGGGATGTGTTGCTGCGTTTGGATAATGCCGATCTCAGTGCCAAAGTCCGCCAAGTTCAACAAGCCTTGGCCTCGGCGCAATCGCAATTGAATACCGCGCGCAGTGACTACCGCCGCATGGAGACCTTGTTGGCGAAAAAGCTGGTGCCACAATCTCAATTCGATGAGGCGGAGAATCGCTTAAAAACGGCGCAGTCTGAATACCGTCGTGCCCTTGCTGCGGTGGATGAGGCTGAAACCCAATTTGGCTTTAGTCTGGTGCGCGCGCCGTTTTCAGGGCTGATCACCGATAAAATCATCAACCAAGGTGATACGGCGACACCGGGTGCGGCGCTGCTATCCCTGTACAACCCTGAAAGCATTGAAGCGACGGTCAATGTGGCGGAATCTGTGTTACCCTATGTCGACATCGGTCAATCGTTAACGGTTACGCTCCCGACCTATGATAAAACCCTTACGGGCTTGGTGCGCACTGTGACACCGGCTGCCGATGCCACGTCACGCAGTTATCGTGTTGCCGTGACACTGCCAAACACGGAGGCGAGTGATACTTTGCTACCAGGAATGTTTGCAAAAGTGACCGTGTCACAAAAAGCCGAGCCAGTGCTTTATCTACCGAGCAATGCGTATTATCAAATTGGACAACTTAACTATGTGAAGGTGCTTGACGCGGGTGAGGTGAGAACACGGCTGGTATCGCTTACACAGCAAGGGCGCGTGCGTAAGGGGCTAAAGCCTGGTGAAGTGGTAATCATAAATCCTAAAAAAACTCAGTGATTCAGGTCGCGTTATAGTGAATATCATCAATACTTAAGGTGAGTTTTCCTAAAAGGAGTTCACTATGAAAGTTGCTTTAATCTCTGCTACGGCCTTAGCCGGCAGCTTATTATCAGGACCAGCGATGGCACTCGATACCTCATCGCTTAAAGTGTGTGGTGACGGGGCGAATTGGCCACCTTTTCACTATAAAAAAGGCGAAACTATCGAGGGCTATGACATTGATGTCCTCAATGCCATCTTTCAAGACAGCGGTGTAGATGTATCGGTAGATTTACCGCCGTGGAAGCGGTGCGTTTTTGAGACAAAATCAGGTAATTACGATATTGCGCTCAGCGCATCTTACAACGAAGAACGCGATCGTGATTTTCTTTTAACTGACTAYTATTACACACTGCAACCTAGCTATATTTACTCAACTCAACAACATCCGAATGGCCTGAACATAGAGACAGCGGATGATATTAACCAGCTGCGGATGTGTGGCCTATTGGGCTATAACTACATAGGATTCAGTGTCGATGATAGCCAGGTGAGGAAGTCAGCAAAAGACTTTAAGCAACTGGTAAAACAGACGCAAGCAGGGCGCTGTGATGTATTTTTAGCACGCTACGAGATACTCGCAGGGTTCAAAGCGGCACAAGGCATTGATTATCTCGCTGGCGGGATGCAAGTCGAGCCGATTCCCGGCAATATGGGTGATAAGTTCCATATGATGATTTCGCGTGAACACCCAGAGGCTAATGAGATAAAAGCATTGCTCGACCAAAACTTTGAATCCATGCGCCAGTCTGGCCAATTAAAATCAATACTTGATGGTTATTTAGACTAAATGGTTATTTAAATTAAACGTGCGAACTTAACGCACGTAAATCGTAATAAAAAAGGTGCAATCGCACCTTTTTCTTTTCTCTTTTTGCTACAGTTGATGAAATCGCTAGGTTTTAAACTTCTCCATTTGTACTTTGATGTCTTCACTCAGGGTAAGCACTTTGTCGGTGCGTGCGGCGTTTTCTTGCGCACCTTCAGTGACGTAATTGGTTGCCTCTGAGGCTTCATTGATTGCTTGACTAACTTCATCAATGGCTTGACGTTGCTCATCAGTGGCTTGCGAAATTTGTCCGCTACGCTCGGAAATATCCGTAATGGTTTCGCGCACTTGACTGACTGATTCTTGTGATTCAGACACGCGTCCGGCGGTATTTTCTAAGATACTACCAATGCGTTTGATTTCTTTTTCTACCGATTCAGTGGCCTCACTCAAGGATTTGATGTTGGATTGAATTTGCTCGGTAGATTCACTGGTTTTGACTGAAAGACTACGCACTTCGTCAGCCACCACCGCAAAGCCTCGGCCTTGCTCGCCAGCGCGCGCCGCCTCAATCGCCGCATTCAGCGCCAAGAGGTTGGTTTGTTCAGAGATATCATTGATGACGTTCACGACATCTGAAATTTTCTCACCTTCCTCGAGCAGTTTATGCATTTCAGCATTCACATTCTCCATCTCTGAACGCATATTAATGATTTCAGAGGCTGAACTCTCAATCGTCCCATACACTTGGTTAACCAGATCCGTGGTACCTGCAGCACGAGTCGCCGCATCGTTTGCTGTATCAGCGACGGTGGCAATAGATTGATTCATCTGCGTAGCGGCGGCGGCAACCGTCGAGAGACTTTGTTTCTGCTGCTCTAACCGCTCCGCATTCGTCCGTGCCATTTGTCCACTCTCTGCCGAGACTTCAGCGAGGTTGATAGAAGCTTGGGTCACTTCATTGACTATTTCACGCAACGAAGCGGTAAAGTGGTTAATATGCTCAGTGATCTGGGCGAATTCTTTGTATTTCGGGGCTGGGATCACGGTGGAGAGATCGCCATCCCCACT
Organism: Salinivibrio sp. IB282; assembly: GCF_001995685.1. NCBI lineage: Bacteria > Pseudomonadati > Pseudomonadota > Gammaproteobacteria > Vibrionales > Vibrionaceae > Salinivibrio > Salinivibrio sp. IB282. Next base: position 9,049 of record NZ_MUET01000067.1, read on the forward strand.
CGCGAGTTCTCGCACGCGCAGCGTTAAATCATTGAGTGGTTTAACCACGGTGGCGGTCAATGCCAAAATCAGGAACACGATCATCACAAGATCGAGCACTAGCAGCTCAATCAGGCTTCGGGTGAGGGTATCGGATAACTCCGCCTCTAATCTGTCTGTGTTATAAAATACCTGCAGAGTCCCCACTTTGTTGGTTTCACCATACTCGGTAAATGAAAGCTCACTTTCTTCGTTGGGCATGGATTCGTACATCGACTTTTCGCCGTCGCCAATGTCTTTCGGCTGGCGTTGTCCCTCGTCATTGGGTGGCCCGAGGCGCAGAAAGACGATGGCAGACCCTTGATTATCCAGTATTCGCACCGCTTTAATATCGGGTGCTTTTAATTCGGCAGAGATCGAGAGTTTGGCCGCTTCCAGGTCGAAGTCCCAAATGGCTTTGGGCAAACTGAGATTCATACGATTGGTGGCATTTTCCACTGTGGTTTCAAGCGCGCTATTCAGTTCCTGTTTGGTATTTTGATAATCAATATAACTTGATATCCCTAATACCACAGAAACAGCAATAACCACTTGAGTGACAAATATTGCCTTTAGACTCTTAAACATAGCGCTACTCTTCCATTTACATTGTCATGCGACCCAACTGCGGCCACTTTTTCCCACGGTCAGTTTTTATTCACCGAGGTGTTCTTTCATTATCTGTTCAATGTCGATTTTCTTGAGCCCTTGATTGACGATCTCACGCCATTTTTGTCCTTCAGCATTATCAGCGAAAGCAATATATAGCTTTTTATCGACCAAGAGCTTTTTATTCATTTGTAGGTTCGCTTTTACCGCGTTAAGGGCTGGATCGTTCTCTTTGAGGTAGCCCAGCACATTGGCATCTACCACCGCGAGAGGAATACGCGCTCGTCCCACCTTTTGCAGGTTTTGCGTGTCACTGGTGACCGCAGACGATTTCAGGGTGCCGTTGGCAATGCGCTCATCTAACTCTGGCGTGTTGACATACCCTCGAACCACGCCAATGGTATGCTGAGTCAGATCATCAAGGGTCGACCATTCGATAGGCTGATTGACGTTTTCAACGAACCCGAGCGGACCAGTGCCTATGGGGTCAGAGAAGATCAGTTCGTCGGTTTCGTAGTGATATTCTGGGAAATAGCCAGCGTACTGCGTATCATTCTTGACCAAATACACGGTGCGTGACCACGGGTAAAACTCGACGTTAAGCTCGTGCCCCATGGCTTGCACCGCCGCACGCACCACAGCAACCGATGCGCCCTGATCAGGCAAATTTTTGCCAGAATAAGGCGGCCATTCGAGAGATGGCATAGTGAGAACATCGGCTCGAGCTGGTGTTGCTAGAAGAAGGGCCGAGAAAACGATGGCGAACAGATGCTTGAGCATAGCGCCTCCAAATAAGTGCCAATTCTCTTAAGCGTAGACGAGATAAAAATAGATGGGTGTTGTGATCTAGATAACTTGAAGCATTTCTGAGGTTTTACCCTAGTAATGTGATGAAAATTAGGGTTTTTCTGGTCTGTCCAGATTGTGTGTTAGCTATGGTAGGTGGCAAAAAATGTTAGAGGCTGACAAGGTGTCTGTATATCTGGTGAAAAGCGGTTCTTTTCCAGACAAAAAAGCCGCTGTTTGAAACAGCGGCTTGTTAGGAAGTGATTAATCACGCTCAAGGCTAACATTAGAGTAGCTGCGGTAACCGCGTACCATCACATGGTACTCGGTACCTTTTTGTGCGTTAATACGACAGGTCTCATCGTTGCCGTAGTGGGCGCGCATAGTGAGCTGGAAAGTAAGATATGCGGTGTTTATTCGGGAGACACAATGAAAAAGTATGACACCGGCCATCCGTTGGCCAGCGACAAACACGTTAGGTTTTATGGCGCGCGGCGTTGACCTGCACCTTGCGGTTTGGCCATAGGCGCTGGGTCTTTAGGCCAAAATAGGCTAGAAGGATGTTGTTTTATTTGTGTCAGTACCGCGGTTCTTACCGACTTCATATCCAACTCACAGTTACGCGAGCGCAGCGCAACGAATAATGCGAGACCAAAGCTGACCCACAGATTAATAAAGCCAATCATCAACACAAAAAACAGGCTGGATAATACAGACAACCACGACGAGTAATCGCTCATATGCGCATAGGCAGCGTGGGCAGAAGAAAAGGCCACGTGGCGAATATCAAGCGGAACATCAATAAGATAGCCGACGTAGCTTGTCATGCCTAAAAGCACACCAAAAATAAAGTTACCGCCTAATGCACCATAGTTTTGATGGATGTACAGTGCTATCCGCTCTCGTCGTTGAAGCGAGATCGCGCGGAATAATGGATGGCCGATTAAGCGATCTTTGAGCTCAATGTAGTCCGCCCGATTATCAAGAATGCCGGTAATAATACCCGACAAAAACAGCCAGACCCCGGCGATAGCAGCGTAAAGCCAGGCTAAACCATGGATCGGATGAATGGCTGAGGTTTGATAGGCCGCTTGCTCACTGCTGAGTAGCGGGCTGTGGTAAAAGTGGCTAAACACCAGGCTCACCAGCACACTCACGGTAATTGCGGCGGTAATATTTCCCCATACCGCAAACCATTGAGAGCGGTTTACATTAATTAGCAGGCGCGCGAGCTTTTTACTGCGTGTGCGCCCCTGCTTGTTTTTTTCCACATGTGCGGCAAAGTTTGCGGCTGTCATCGCTGGCTGTTTGGTGGCAATGGTAAAGTGTAAAATATGCACCAGCATAAAGCCGACACCGTAGTTTAAACTGACCAGCAATGCATTATTAAGTGGTGATAATTGCAGGGTCTCGATATACATTTTTACCCATGCTAACAGGGCAATAATCACTCCAGCCCCGCAAGCGCCGCGCAGGATCTTAAAGTAATCTTTTTTGGTTTTGGCGATATAGTGCTCGCCGTGATTGCTTTTGTTTTGTGTCACACTCTGAGCAAACGTGCGGGTACTTTTGCGATAAATCGCGCGCACACTGTTGCGTTCCGTCACCGAAATAAGCAATTGCCGCCAGAGGTTGAATACACAGCGCGCCTTCTGATGCGGGTGACGAAAATCAAGAATTTGGATCAACAGCACCATGCGGTTTAATGTTTGATCCAAGCGCTCAAGCATACGTGAAGCGTGCGCGGAGAAACCCATTTGGTTAATACCACGGGCTCGGATCCGCTTGACCTGCTGCTGGCATTGCTCAATCATCACCCAAAAATGTGCCCTGTCTTTGGGATCCAACGTATCGTTTTTAATCGCGTTCACAATTTGGTGGGTTTCACGCTGCAATGCAATGAACGGTGAATCGACCTCACTCAAACGGCGATCAATCCGAAGTAGCTCGGGATCAAGTTCCTCGGCGGCGATCCAGATAGACAGCATTTCTAACGAATAACACAACTCGCTTTTTATATAAGCTCCGGTTGAGCGGATGGCTTCCGGGGCGGCGTTTTTGACTAGTAGACGGTATAGCTTAAACCAGCACTTATGAGAGATGGCCTTTACCCACGCTTTATCTTCTCCACCGACAAAGTAACTGAGCAGATCATTGATGTCGTTACAGCGTTTAGGCGGCGGGTTCACTTTATTATAAAGCCGACGAAAAATGTCAGTCATAAGGCCGTTTTTAGAGAAAATCCCCAGCTGCACAAACGCCGGTGATAACTTTATTTTCTTGGCCTCATTGCACACGCTATTGGCAAAGAGCGCGGCTTGAGAGGGGGAGTTGGCTAACGCTAAGACAAGCTGCTCAAGACGCAACTCTGCTAACTCGGGCGCACCCTCACGCAGGTAGGTAAAGAATACATCAAGGCGCTCTGTGTCAGTGGCACAGAGGGAGAAACCGTCTATCACTTTAAAGGCCGGTGTAATCGCAGGCATAAATCAATTTTCTTATCAGTCGATAGTCAACGCGCGCGTAGTCTACAAGAGGGAATGTATAGGGGGAAGAAAAAGTGTGTTTAGATCACATCTGCAATGCGTTGACTTGGCGACGGCAAGCATGGATTTTATTGCTACACTGCCTGGCCCAGCTCGGTGAACAGCCAAAATAAGTTGCGGTCATACTCCACATAGACACTGTGTGATAAACCTCCCATCGCATAACTGGCGACCTTACCCTTCTAGAATGGGGGCACGTAGTGCGCGGCGATTACAGGTTGTTGTGGGTGACGGACTTGAATGCCTTCAGCGCTTTTTGCCGATCCAGCCATTGCCCCACAAAATCTGCCTTCGCTAACATTTTGGACAATTGAGCACGAAAAAATCAGCACGGCTTTGATAAGCTAGCCTGACAACGTTGACGAAAAGGTGTGTTAGGTACCGAGAACTGATCGTCGGTAGCGTGGAAAATACTAGCTGGATAACCAGCTTATCCGTGGAAGCACGCCATTTGAGTGCACGCTTTGTATGTTATGTTTCTCTGAGGGCAGGCTCAAGCCCAAGATGATCAACAAAGGGGATAAAGTCGCGATCCAAAAACAGCAAAGGTAGCTTTTTCTCTATGCAGAAAGTCGCGATGATCACGTCGGCAGTTTTTCGGATTGTGATGCCCTTTTTGCGAAGTGCCCTATAGTTGTCAGCGCAAACAAGTGCCATGTCTTTGCCAAACATTTCATACTGCTCCAGCGAGAGCAGGCTCTGTTTGGTCTGACGATAGTGTTTGTCGTTGCGGATGCCTTGAAGGATTTCCAGAAATATGAGTTCGCCGATAGCGACGGATCCGTGGACTATTGAGGCATCCAGCAGGTCAGTATGCGGGTTTTTGACTCCGTTGAAATAGTCGATCCATACACTGGTATCCACCAATATCATCCGGCGCTCCGCATTTCATCCAGGTCGCCTTCCCACTTGATTTTGCCTCGCAGTTTTCGAATTTCCTGCTGCTTGCTAAGCTGAACTAGAAGTTTCAGACCTTGCTCAACAGCCTCTTTTTTGGTTTCGTAGCCGGAGGCTTTGAGAGCTTCTGCCATCAACTGGTCGTCTATGACGATGTTCGTTCTCATGTCGCACCTATGTGTATCGATTTCGGTTTCCATACACAATCTAGCACGTCAGGAAGAACATAACAATCGGCTGCACAGCGACCGATTTTCCGCCGCTTCGCGGCTCCAAACCGGCGCGTGAGCCGGGCGTTATGCCTACTGGATAATTCAATAAAAGGAAATATATGAGTAAGCGGTTAATAAACCCCACATACCCATAAGACACGGACTTTGTCATAGTACCTTTTTAAGCGGAGGTACCATGAAACAAGCACAAAAACGCGCGCACTGGGCGGCGATTATTGAACAACAAAAGCAAAGCACAGTGTCCATTAAGCAGTTTTGCCAAGACAACGCTATTCC
>NZ_MUET01000068.1:0-14204 GCF_001995685.1 Salinivibrio sp. IB282
CAGTTAACTGTGAGTATATCCAGTAAACTGCAGCTTGAAAAGCACTAATTATGCCCACGAGAAGCGGATCTCATTCTCGTGAACGCCGCCGATGACGCGCAGCAGAGCGGTCAATCTCGACCTTTGTTTGCAAGTTCGAGGCACTTTTCTGCTATCCTTGGCGCGCATTTTGAATTTGAGGCACGGACAATCATGGCACTCTGGCAAAAGATTTATTACAAGCTATTGAATTTGCCGCTTTCTGCCTGGGTAAAAACCCAATGCATTCCCTCTGAACCGGTCGAACAGCTTAATCTGTCACTCGCACGGCCCATCGTGTATGTGTTGCCGTTTCGGTCTCATTCGGATTTATTAACCTTACGGCGTACCTGTCTGCGTCAAGGGCTTCCCGATCCGTTAACGCCCTTGACCATTGGCGATGTCACCTTGCCGCGCTACGTGTTTATTAGTCACGGACGCAAGGTGTTTTCCGGTGATGRCGATCTGCCTGCGCGCTCGCTCGCGCATTTTAAAGACTTACTCCACTTACACCGGCAAGACAGCGAGTTAGATATTCAACTTGTGCCTGCCTCGGTGCTTTGGCAGCGCGATCCGGGCAATGAGACCCAGCGCCACCAAGCCATTCTGCGCGCGATGAATGGCCCCGAGAAGCTGTGGACCATTCTTACTCGTGGCCGTGATGGCATGGTGCGACTTAGCCAAGCGGTGTCGCTGCGCTACATGGCCGACAAGCACGGCACCGACCAAGCCATCGCCCATAAATTGGCGCGGGTGGCGATGATCCACTTCTCGCGGCAAAAACTCGCGGCTTCAGGCCCTCGTTTGCCTAATCGCGCTCTGCTATTCAAACGCCTGCTGGCATCAAAGGCCATCGACAAAGTCGTCCACGACGAAGCGCAAAGCCGTGATGTATCGGTTGAAAAAGTTCGTAAAGAAGCGGTCGATATGATGGAAGAGATCGCCGCTAACTTTTCCTATCGCTTGATCCGTTACAGTGACCGCATTCTTACCTGGCTTTGGAACAAGCTCTATCAAGGCATCAACGTCAATAATGCCGAACGAGTACGTCAGTTAGCACAAGACGGTCATGAAATCGTTTATGTGCCCTGCCACCGCTCACACATGGACTACTTATTGCTGTCGTATGTGCTGTACAAAGAAGGGTTGGTGCCACCGCATATTGCCGCTGGCGTGAACCTCAACTTCTTCCCCGCTGGGCCGCTTTTCCGTCGTGGTGGTGCCTTCTTTATTCGCCGCAGCTTTAAGGGCAACCGCCTGTATTCCACCGTTTTCCGCGAGTACTTGGCCGAGTTATTTGCCCGAGGTTACTCGGTCGAGTACTTTGCCGAAGGTGGCCGCTCTCGCACAGGCCGCTTACTGCCAGCAAAAACAGGCATGCTCGCCATGACCTTACAAGCCATGCTGCGCGGTCAACAACGTCCCATTACCTTGGTGCCTGTCTATATCGGCTACGAGCACGTCATGGAGGTCAACACCTACGCCAAAGAGCTCCAAGGCCAACGCAAAGAGAAAGAAAGCTTTGGCCAGGTGCTTGGTATTGTGCGCAAACTGCGTAATTATGGCCTCGGTTACGTTAACTTTGGCGAGCCCATTGCCCTCAATCAGCACCTTAATGAACAAGTCCCTGATTGGCACGACTACGTCAATCCCATCGAGCCACAAAAGCCGGCGTGGATGAACCCAGTCGTCAGCGATTTGGCCACCAAGGTGATGACCCACATTAACGATGCGGCGGCCACAAATGCCCTCAACTTATGTGCCACTGCATTGCTCGCCTCGCGCCAGCGCGCCTTAAGCCGTGAAGCACTGGAAACACAACTGGGTGTGTATAAGGCTTTGTTAACGCAAGCGCCTTACTCGCCAAGCAGCAGTGTGCCTCAAGCGTCACCGGCGGATTTGGTCGATCACGCGTTATCACTCAACAAATTGGTGGTCGAAAAAGACACCATGGGCGAGGTGATTTCTCTGGATCGCCAACAAGCCATCTTAATGACTTACTACCGCAACAATGTGATTCATCTGGTGGCGCTGCCGTCTCTGATCGCGCAAATATTGGTGACCCACAAATCGATTAGTCAATCGGGCTTGCGCGCCTGCGTACAGCAGCTGTATCCCTTGCTCAAAGCAGAACTTTTTATGAGCTTTGATAACGCGGGACTCGAAAGCTATTTCGATGCCTTGCTACATGCGATGCACGATCAGTCGCTGCTATGTTGTGACGATGGCAAAGTGACAATGAATAATGCCAAGCTCGGTGAGCTGCAATTACTTGGCCGTACCATTGCCGAAACGCTGCAGCGCTACGCGATTACGCTCACCTTATTCAGCCACCAGCCACACATTGATAAGCGCGATTTGGAAAAACACAGCCAAATGCTGGCACAGCGTCTGAGCCGCTTACACGGTATTAATGCACCTGAGTTTTTTGACAAAGGCGTATTTAGCACCTTCGTCGATACGCTCCGTGAGCAAGGCTATTTGGACGATGATGCCAAAGCCAATGCCGAGCGTATCGCCGCACTCAACGATCTGGTGTGTGGGTTAATTTCACCGGAAGTGCAATTGACCATTCAAGCGGTGCTTAATCAGCCACTGGGTACGCACAAGACGGACAAAAGCTAAGCGAAACCGTCCGTTCACCAATCAACCCTGATCAAAAAAGGCGCTTTACCAAGAAGCGCCTTTCTTATCTTTCTTTTCAAATTGGGCTAACCGTACACACCCAGCAATACACCAATAAAAATCACTAAGCCGACATAGTTATTGTTCAAAAAGGCTTTAAAGCACGCCATTCGCTCGCGCTCTCTGGCAAGGTATTGCTGATAAACAAACAAGGCAAAAGCGGCCAATAAGCTCCACTGATAGGCTGGCGACAGCGCTAACCACTGCCCAGCGAGCATCAGCAGCCCCAAGGTGAATAATTGCAAGCCACCCACTGCCGCTTTGTCCCAGCGGCCAAATAAAATGGCGGTCGATTTGATGCCAATTTTAACGTCATCGTCTCTGTCGACCATGGCATACAAGGTGTCGTAAGCGATGGTCCAACAAATGTTAGCCAGAAACAACAGCCAAACTACGGGGGGCAGCGCATTTTGCGCCGCCGCAAACGCCATCGGGATCGCCCAACTAAACGCCAGCCCTAACACTAACTGGGGCAGATGGGTGTAGCGCTTCATAAAAGGGTAAATAAACGCCAGCGCAACGCCGACAAAAGAAAGTTGAATGGTCAAACGGTTTTGGGTGAGCACCAACAAAAAAGCGCCCAATACCAACGCAATAAAAAAGCCAATGGCCTCTTTTTCGTTGATCCGTCCGGCCGGTAACGGCCTGTCTTTAGTACGCTTAACATGGCCATCGACGTGGCGATCTGCATAGTCATTAATCACGCAACCTGCCGCACGCATCATATACACACCGAGCACAAAGACCACTAAAGTTGATAATGGCGGTAGCCCCTCCGCGGCTAAAAACAAAGCCCATAGAGTGGGCCATAACAGCAGCAAGGTGCCAATGGGCCGGTCTAAACGTGCTAACTGTCCAAAGGCCGCCAGTTTTACGCTCATGCCGGGATCTCCTTTCCATACACAGGTGAGTCTGGCAAAAACAGCTCCGCCACTAACATTGGCCGATTGTGAAGCCAAAGGCGAGAGCGACGCGCATGTAACTGATGCGACAGACACGCCACATTGGCGGTTTCAATCGCATCGCGGCGAGAGGCGCGCTGTTTAAATACATGTTGACCCAATGGCTCGGTGCCCAAGGCATGCAAGTGTCCTCCTTGCCCTTCTAAGGTGGAAGCGGGCATCAGGGTGCGCGCGCACAGCCAAGGACGCCCATCCCCTTTTAATACCACTTCGCGCACCACACAAGCCTCTTGGCCAATCAGCGCGATTTCGCCGTCGGTCAGTTTATCGGGGGTTAATTGATAAACAGCAATCACATCCACATCAAAATCATGACAGTGGCGCTTTAGCCTCGCTGTCATCGAGTGCGATTCGAGTAACCAACTGCCCTCTGCGGTGCGCTTTAGCGCCGCAATATCTGGTCGCTCCCAGCGTGCCATTTGCAGCGCTTCTAAATAGGTATGATTTAATTCCGACATTGTTTCCTGTGCCACATCGCGCAAAATTCGCCTGTCCTTACCGCTAAGGGGTGGACAATGTTGCTATACTCGGCTGGTAATTGTATCAGGCTGGTTGCGTTTGGAGAATGCGCTCGGCCTACCCTTATCACACCATGAACGGAATAACTGGGTCACTATGAGTAAAAAGCAACCCCTATTAATGGTCGTACTGAGCGTGTTGTTCTGGCTTAGTGCCGCCGTCCACGCACAAGAAGAGGGTGAGCGTAACCCTGAATACAGTTACTTTTCTTTGGAGCCTGAGATCACCACCAACTATGTGACCGAAGGTCGCCGGCTCGGCTTTATCAAGATAAAAGTGGAGTTGATGGTCGATAACCCCAAACTCGTCAGTGAGCTGGAGTATCACTCTCCCCTGATCCGCGATGTGATTATTGAAACCTTGAACCAGCAAAACGCTACCCAGATAAAATCCTTGTCTGGCCGGGAAACGATTAGGAAAAAGTGTTTAGAGAAGGTCAACGAGCTCCTACTCGCCGAAACCAATCGCCGTATGCTCACCGACCTATTATTCACTAAATACTTATACCAATGATGACTCGACGGTGACGTCAGCGACCCATCCAGGGTGGCTGATCACCTCAAGATGGCTCCCCTGCGCGCTTAGCATATCGCGGATCTGTGCCGGTGGCGTCGCGTCAGTAAAGACCATATCAAGCTGGGTGATATTCCCCAGGTTCACCATGGCATTACGGCCGAACTTGGTATGGTCTGCCGCTAACATCACACAACGACTATTATCAAGAATGGCTTTTTTGACCCGCACTTCATGGTAGTCAAAGTCGAGCAGTGAGCCATCATCGTCAATGCCACTGATACCAAGAATGCCAAAGTCGAGCCGAAACTGAGAGACAAAGTCGAGTGTGGCTTCACCAACAATCCCGCCATCACGGTTACGTACTTCGCCGCCCGCAATAATCACCGTAAAATCCTGCTTTGGCATCAGGATCGCGGCGGCATTCAAGTTGTTGGTCACTACCCGTAAGTTTTGGTGATCTAACAACGCCCGTGCCACGGCTTCAGGTGTGGTGCCAATATCGATAAACAAGGTGGCACCATCGGGAATGTGTTGAACAAGCGCTTGGGCGATGGTGTCTTTTTCGTGCTGCTGAAGCACTTTACGGGTGGCATACGCGGTATTTTCAGAGCTGGACGGCACCGTTGCGCCCCCATGATGGCGACGAATATGGTTCTCTGCCGCCAATTCATTAAGATCGCGTCGAATGGTTTGCGGGCTGACATTGAAGCGCTCAACCAAGTCTTCCGTGCTCACGTATCCTTGTGACTTAACCAGATCAATGATTTGCTGATGACGTTTGTTTTGCTTCACTGCTTCTCCCCTTACAAAAAAGCCCCCGCGAACACGAGGGCTTCCTAGTTTACGCCTAGCCACTAGGCGATGCCAAGACAGATCATTTAGGCAGCGTGCACAGCTGTGTCACGGCGCACACGATGCTCCCCAACCCAGGCTAAGCACAAGAAGAAGATGGCCAACCCACACCCGCCGGTGAGCAGCATAAAGCCACCGTCCCAGCCGAAGTGGTCGACGGTATAGCCAAGCGCGATATTCGCGACAACCGCGCCACCCAGATAGCCGAATAAACCGGTCAGGCCTGCCGCAGTGCCCGCCGCTTTTTTCGGTGCCAGCTCCAAGGCATACAGACCAATCAGCATCACCGGCCCGTAAATCAAGAAACCAATCGCCACCAGTGCGACCATATCGATGCCCGGATTGCCAGCTGGGTTAAACCAGTATACCAACACTGCCACGGTCACCAGCACCATAAACAACACACCGGCTGGCGCCCGTGCCCCTTTGAAGAATTTATCAGACATCCAGCCACATAATAAGGTGCCCGGGATCCCCGCCCATTCATAGAGGAAGTAGGCCCATGAGGATTTATCCACGGTAAAGCCTTTGGCTTCATCAAGATAAACCGGTGCCCAATCGAGTACGCCATAACGAATCAAATAGACAAAGGCGTTAGCAATCGCGATGTACCATAGTAGACGGTTCTTCATCACGTAGGTGACGAAAATGTCTTTGGCGGTCATCTCTTTCTCGAACGCGTCCTCGTCATAGTTTTCTGGGTAATCGTCTTTATACTCCTCTATCGGTGGCAAGCCACACGATTGTGGCGTGTCACGTAGAGTTAACCAGATAAACACAGCAACCAGTGCGGCAAAAAATGCGGGCACATAAAAAGACGCACGCCAGTCATCATTAAACAGCCACAAGCCGAGCAAGAATAGCGGCCCAATCAAGCCACCCCCGACGTTGTGCGCCACGTTCCAAACCGACACCAGCTCACCACGCTCTTTCCGTGACCACCAGTGCACCATGGTGCGCCCACAGGCAGGCCAGCCCATGCCTTGTACCCAGCCATTAATAAACAGCAAGACAAACATGATGGCAATGCTGCTGGTTGTCCAAGGAAGGAAACCAAAACTGAACATCACCAACGATGACATTAACAGCCCAGCACTGAGGAAATAACGTGGGTTTGAGCGGTCAGAGACACTGCCCATTAAGAATTTTGATAAGCCGTAAGCGATGGACACAGCGGCGAGCGCCACCCCCAAATCACCACGACTAAAGCCATACTCATCAATCAAATACGGCATGGCCAAGCTAAAGTTTTTACGCACGAGATAATAACCGGCGTAGCCGATAAAAATCCCAATAAACAATTGCCAACGCAGTCGAGTGTAGGTGTCACCGATCTGCGCTTGGGGCAATCTTTGCCGGTGAGCAGCCGGACGGAAGATTCCAAACATGAGAGGGTCCTCAGTAAGATGTACGCGATGGATTTATAAAAGGATAAAAATCAAAGAAGTGAGCAATAAATTTTCGTATTCGCTCAACGGGTAGAATAATTACTCAAACTGAAAACAAAAACCGTGAAAGCGAACATAAAAACATAGATCTGACGCAATAAAATTGCGCTTGCGAACAAAAAAAGAGCAGATATCTGCTCTTTTTCTATCAACGGCGGATAAACCCACCACGTGTAGACCCCTTTCAGCCCGTTGAATGGCGTTTTGCATCCCAAAGCGCCAGCAAACAGCCGATGATCAAACCAAATAAATGCGCCATATTGGCAATGTTCATGCCCATCGGCTGGAAAAAGCCAATCACCAGCCATGCCAGCATAAAGACAACATACGGCTTTTCTACCGTGAGACCACGCGATGGCGCCAGCCAAGTCATCCACCATAAATAGCCTAACAGCGCGTAAACCACGCCCGAGAGACCACCAAAGTAAGGCCCTTCCAACCAATACTGGCCGAGTCCCGAGAAAAGCGCGGCGAATAAAAAGATTTGAACCAGCTTACTGCTGCTGCCGAGGCGCTCGATGCGACCACCAAGCACCCACCACCAGAGTAAGTTGAAAATAATATGCAACGCGGAAAAATGCAGCAGTGCATGGCTGAATAGACGCCACAGCTGCCAGCGCTGTTCACTGTCTGCCGGAAACAGCAAGCTGCGCACCACGACCTCAAACCCACCGAGCGTCATAAGTGCAAACAACACCACGCTGGCACTCATAACCATTAGCGTGACCGGGCCAGATTTATCTTTAACGGTTTGCCACAATCCGGCTGACGGATAGTGAAAACGGGCATGACGGGTTTCGGCGACTTGCCAAGATGCCGCTTGATAACGACTGTGCATGGGATCAGCGATAAATCGTTCCAGCTCGCTATCCACCCACGCCTTATCATTATCGTTGACTAACCAAATCGCCACTTGTGCGTCTGGCTCGGGGGCAAGCTCAAGACTAACCCGATGCGCCGCCGCATAATCGACAAACGCCTGTGCCAAGCGTGCATTTGGCAGTACCGCGAGTTTTTGCATGACGTGTCCTATTGATGATCACTATTTAAGATCGATACCCGACGCGGTCGGCAGCGCTTGGCGCTGCCAAGCCTCAAAGCCACCATCGACACTGTATACCGCATCAAAGCCTTGATTGATCAAATACTGTGCCGCGCCTTGGCTGCTGATCCCGTGATAACACATCACCAGCACCGGCTGATCAAAGTCGACCTGATCCATAAACGAGACCAAGGTATCGTTAGTCAGGTGGTACGCATCTTGAGGGTGAGCAACCTGAAATGTTTGCGGATCGCGAATATCCACTAATACTGCATTTTGCTGATCATCACGCAGCATTTCCCACGCATCGGTCACAGAGATGTGTGCAAACTGATCCATACCTTTTACCTCTTCACTCACAAAGTTATTCCCAACTGACGTCACACGGCGATAACGTGCTCCTCACGGTGAACCTGCATTGTACCTGAGTTTGCGCGCACGCGTCTGCGTCACCAAACCATCAACGTGCGTTTTTTGATCGACTGTGGAAAAAGGTGTGGATTGCGTTGATAAGCGATGATCCTTGATTCGGATCCACTAGATGTAGTAAGGATCCAGGATAAGCTGTGAATAACTTTTTAATATCACGGTTTTCATCTATTCGATAGACATAAAAAAACCGGCCTAGTGGCCGGTTCATCTTCGATTGACTGCGCGCTTACAGCGCATCACCCATTGCTTGCTTCAGTTTTTTCATCGCGTTCTTCTCAAGTTGACGAATACGCTCCGCCGACACTTGATAATGATCCGCGAGATCTTGCAATGTGGCCTTATCATCGTCTAACCAACGCGAGCGAACAATATGTTGGCTGCGCTCGTCCAGTGCCGAGAGTGCGCTGGCCAAGCGGCGATTCGCGTGCGATTCCCAGTTCTCCGCCTCTAGCGATGCGGCAATATCGGAGGTTTTGTCCTCCAGATAATAGACAGGGGCCATTGGACCGTTTTCGCGCTCATCGTCGGCATTCGCCGGCGCTTCAAAGGTCGCATCTTGTGCGGCCAACCGCGCTTCCATTTCGCGCACCTCAGACGCTTCCACGCCGAGTTGCTCTGCGACCATATTCACTTCGTCGTTATTAAACCAACCCAAGCGCTTTTTGTTTTTACGCAAGTTAAAGAAAAGCTTACGCTGCGCTTTGGTGGTTGCCACTTTAACGATACGCCAGTTACGCAATACGTACTCGTGAATTTCAGCTTTGATCCAATGGACAGCAAAGGACACGAGGCGCACGCCAACCTCGGGGTTGAAACGCTTCACCGCCTTCATCAAGCCAATGTTGCCTTCTTGTACCAAGTCTGCCATCGGGAGACCGTATCCGGTGTATCCACGGGCGATATGAACAACAAAACGCAAGTGAGATAAGATCAGCGACTTCGCCGCCTCCAGATCACCATGATAATGGAGACGCTCGGCCAGCGAATGCTCCTCTTCAGCGCTGAGCATAGGGTGGCTGTTTACCGCTTGCAGATAACCGTCGATGTTATCTTGAACAATCGGTGCCAATGCGTTCATCTCTTTTGTCATTCAAACCTCGTTTCCGAATCGTCGAAGACCGAATTGCTGATTAAGCATGCAAAAATATACCCAAGCAGGGGCAAACTGCAAGCCTTTATCTGTGTGTTGTGGGTCTATGACCATATTCACCCTACACAGGTTCAATTTCTTTTAAATGTCGGCGCGTCGCCAGCAGCGCCGCCAATACCCCAAGTAAGATGGAGCCCATTAACAATAGCAAAGATTCATCCCAGTTGAGTCCGCTAAGGGTAAAGGGACTGTCATAAAGCTGTGCAAATTGCCGCACCGCCCCATCCATTAACCAGGTGTTTAATCCGGTGAGTAACCACGCGACGATCGCCGCCAGTCCGCCCAACCATGCGCCCATATAAAGATAAGGCCGTAAGATAAAACGATCGGTCGCTCCGACCATTTTCATCACTTGGATCCGTGCACGATGATGGAGTACCTGCAACCGCAAGGTATTCCCCACAAGTAGCACGACGGCTGCCAACATCAACCCAGAAAAAAGCCAGGCAAGCGTAGTGGCCAGCGTTTTGATCGCGTCCAACCGTGCTAGCCAATCCGTATCTAACCGCACTTCGTCGACTTCAGCCAGTGCCGAAAGCTTGTCGGACAAGGCTTCAACACGGGCGGTCAAAGAGATGGCGTCTTCTCCGTCTGCACGGGTCACGTCAGGTACCACCACCAAAACAGCTGGCAAAGGATTATTATCTAACAAGCTCACCGCTTGATTAAAGCCTCGCTGCTGTTTGAGCGACGCCATCCCTTGGTCGGGCGAGATGTATTCAATGCTATCAATGGCGGCCCAATCCCCCAGCTGCTTCGCCAGTGCTTCACCTTGCTGCGACGATTGCTCGGGGGTTAAGAACACATTGAGCTCAGCAGGGCTATGCCACTGCGCGCTCACTGCCACCACATTCTTGGCCAATAAGTAGAAGGTCGCGGGTAAAGAAAGTGCAACCGCTAACACCATCAAGGTGAGTAGATTCCCCATCGGGCGTTGAAACAGATCCCGCCACGCCGTCGAGGCATGACGCTTTTGCGTCTGCATAAAAGATTCAGCCATGACTGACCTCCGCCAAACTGCCTTGCTGAAGGTCAAAGCGCCTAAGATGACGATATTGCTCCAGCAAGCTGGTGTCATGGGTTGCCATGAGAATGGTCACGCCCACTTGGTTGAACAGGCGAAAAAGCTCCATGATTTGCGCTGATAACGCGGCATCAAGATTCCCCGTTGGCTCGTCCGCCAACAGCACTTGCGGGCGATTGACCACCGCCCGGGCAATCCCAACGCGCTGCTGTTCGCCCCCTGATAGCTGAATCGGGAAACAACGCGCTTTATCCAACAGCCCCACTTTATCCAACGCCGCTGACACACGTTTTTTGATTTCACCTTCTGGCTGCTGCTCAATACGCAACGGCAACGCCACATTCTCGTAAACCGTCGCGTCCATCAGCAGGTTATGATCCTGAAAAATGATCCCTAAATGGCGACGCAAAAAGGGGATATCTTGGCGCGGAATGCGGGAAATATCATGGCCATTGAAGTAAATCTGCCCATCGCTGGGGCGTTCAATGGCGCAGATCAGTTTCAGCAGCGTGCTCTTTCCGGCACCAGAATGGCCGGTTAACAGCGCCATATCCCCTTTGGGAAGCTCAAAGCTGACTTTTTGCAGCGCCTGACGACCGCCCCGATAGGCTTTACTTACCTGCTGAAACTGAATCACGGTTATTCCTCCCGGCTAAAGAGCGCCTCGATAAAGTCGTTGGCGTTAAAGGTGCGTAAATCTTCAATGCCTTCACCGACACCAATATAGCGAATCGGAATATTAAATTGTTCTGCCACGGCAAAAATCACTCCGCCTTTGGCAGTACCGTCTAATTTTGTCAGCGTAATACCCGTTATCGGTGCAATCTCATTAAACAACTTGGCTTGGCTGATGGCGTTTTGCCCGGTGCCAGCATCCAGTGTCAGCATCACCTCGTGTGGGGCCCCCACATCCAGCTTTTGCATCACACGCACAATCTTACGCAGCTCTTCCATCAAATTGGCTTTGTTCTGCAAGCGTCCGGCGGTATCCGCAATCACCACATCGACGTTGCGCGCTTTGGCCGCTTCAATCGCGTCATACAGCACGGAGGCACTGTCGGCGCCCGTGTGTTGCGCGACCACAGGCACCTGGTTGCGCTCACCCCAGGCTTGCAGCTGTTCCACCGCCGCCGCACGGAAGGTGTCACCGGCAGCTAGCATCACCGACTTGCCTTGGTCTTGGAATTGGCGCGCCAATTTACCAATGGTGGTGGTTTTCCCCACGCCATTGACCCCGACCATTAAGATCACATACGGCTTTTGATCGGTCAGCACCAGGGGTTGCTCGACCTTTTCCAGCATGTTCGCCATTTCTTGTTTGAGGATGCCATATAAAGCTTCGCCATCTTTTAAATCGCGGCGACTAGCTTTATCGGTCAGGTTATCGATGATTTTGGTGGTCGCTTCCATCCCCACATCAGAGATAAGCAGCTGCTCTTCAAGCTCCTCAAACAAGTCATCATCGATTTTCTTACCGCTAAACAGGCCAAAGAACCCCGACCCTAAGTTGGTTTTGGTTTTTTGTAAGCCACGTTTTAAGCGGGTAAAGAAGCCCTCGCGTTGCGGTTTTTCTCGCTCGCGAACCGCAGCCGGTTGTGCTTCTGGCTCTGGCTCTGGCTCTGGCTCTGGCTCTGGCTCTGGCTCTGGCTCTGGCTCTGGCTCTGGCTCTGGCTCTGGCTCTGGCTCTGGCTCTGGCTCTGCCTCTGGCAAGGGTTTCTTGCGATTGTTGCGGGCTCGCCTCATCAATCGGTGTTTCTACCGATGTGGTTGACTCTGCCGTCTCTTCCGCCCCGTCTGACGCAGTCGTTGGCGACGCTTGTTCTGGTTCAGGCTGTGTCTGGTCTTTTTTCCGACCCAAACCCAACCATGACATAAATCCACGTTTCTTTTTTTCTGCCATTGGCAAATCCTAAAGCATGCTTGATACAATCAGCGACTCAATACCGAATCGACATAGTCTATCACCTTCTTTACGGTCAAAAAATCTATGGTTAAACGCGCCAACCGCAAATCTTCATCGGCTCACGCCTCTCGGGGAGCTGGGTCTGTTCGTATTATTGCTGGCCGCTGGCGTGGCCGTAAGCTTGTGGTGCAAGATGCGCAAGGGTTGCGCCCGACGACCGACCGGGTAAAAGAAACCGTGTTTAATTGGCTGGCACCCTATTTACCGGGGGCACGCTGTCTGGATGTGTTTGCTGGCAGTGGCGGATTGGGCTTTGAGTCCCTCTCTCGCGGCGCCGCTTGGACGCAGTTTTGCGAAAAAAACCCCGCGGCAGCCATGCAACTGCGAGATAACCTCGCGCAGCTTGGCGCAGAGAATGCGCAAGTAGACAGCACCGATGCCCTAGCGCTTCTCGCGACCCCGCCGCAAAACGGCCCATTCGATGTGGTCTTCGTCGATCCCCCGTTTCATCAAGGATTGCTTAACGACACCTTGGCTGCGCTAGAAAACAACGGATGGCTCGCACCTGGGGCATGTATTTACGTTGAAGCGGAAAGTGAGCTGGATGACTATCACGTCCCAGGAAGCTGGCACTGCCACCGTGAAAAGCGTGCTGGACAAGTCAACTTCCGTCTCTATTTCAACGACAAGGCATAAGAGAAACGCAATGAAAGGATTAATTTTACTCGCCAAAGCCGCCATCGCCTTTGTGTGGCTCGTATTGATTGCCAATATTGTCCATCCGTTTCCGGGTGTGGCCGCCATGGCACTTTATATTATGACGGTTTTTTTGCTGGTCATGCACGGGCTACAAATGCTGATTTTTTTGGGGGCGTTTGGCGATAAAATTGCCATGAGCCGCTGGGAAAAGTGGTCAATCCTAATTTTTGGGATTTTTGCGCTGCTCGATATTCGCCGCAAGCATATGATGTAGCCCTCACTCACGACTATGCTGGCATTGCCAGCATAGTTCAAAACTGCCGGCGTTCTCTTCCCCACAGTGCTCGCATACCCAGTGCGTCTCGCTTTGCGCTTCATACGCTTGCAGTAGCTGCCTTGCTTGAGCGACGTTTTCTGGGGCAACCCATAAGGTCACACCTTGCACATCGGCGGGTAACTCGCCCACTGCTGCACTTAACGCTTCGCCTTTCAATACACAATCAATGTGGTGGCTGGCTAACAGGCCTTTTAGGCTATGGGCCTCCAGTGTATTCATCGCTTGATAGACTTTTTCCATCCTCACCCTCCTTGAGCGATCACCACCGAGGCACTGATCAGTGCTTGCGCGAAAAAGTAACTCGACATCACCATCGCTTGTGCAGGGCGAAATTCACCTTTAAATCGGACAAACGCCAGCACCGTATCTGACACCATAAAACAGATAGCGCCAGCCAGTGCGAGCGCCGCCGCGGGCGAGTGGGTATTCAGCCAATATTCACCCGCCGCCCAGACCATCTGGGTGATCACGGCAATATACACGGCCACAGGCAGCGCGAGCTGGCCTAAGTTTGGGAGCAGTAAAAGAAAGACGATAATGCCCAGTCCCGATAGCATAGCGGGCAACCACCACACCATATGGCCATCAAACTGTGCCCAAAACGCGAAGATATAGAC
>NZ_MUET01000069.1:0-13766 GCF_001995685.1 Salinivibrio sp. IB282
AATTTATATGATACACCGGCGGGCGGGCCGAATATCAATTGTCTTGGTGCGGGGGGAGGGACTTGAACCCTCACGTCCTTTCGGACACTAGCACCTGAAGCTAGCGCGTCTACCAATTCCGCCACCGCCGCAAATCGGTGCGATTTACTGCGTTAGCAACAAATCGGAATAATGGTGGCTACGACGGGATTCGAACCTGTGACCCCATCATTATGAGTGATGTGCTCTAACCAACTGAGCTACGTAGCCAACCTAAAGTGGCTGGGGTACCAGGATTCGAACCTGGGAATGACGAGATCAAAACCCGTTGCCTTACCGCTTGGCGATACCCCAATTTTCATGCCGCTTAATGCCACATGTTTTAATAATGGTGCGGAAGGAGAGACTTGAACTCTCACACCTTGCGGCGCCAGAACCTAAATCTGGTGCGTCTACCAATTCCGCCACTTCCGCATTCCAAGTTGTTCATCTGACTTCATGGTAGCTGAAGAAAGATGGCGCGTCCGGGAGGATTCGAACCTCCGACCGCCTGGTTCGTAGCCAGGTACTCTATCCAGCTGAGCTACGGACGCGTTGGCTGGGGTACCAGGATTCGAACCTGGGAATGACGAGATCAAAACCCGTTGCCTTACCGCTTGGCGATACCCCAACTGAGGCGCGCATAATAGGCTGGTTTTTATCGGGAGTCAACACCTGATTTTACCAACCGCACAACTTTTCGCCTTTCAAGCTAAAAAGCGGCTTGTGCGCGCTCAACAGTCAATATTCTACTTTTTTTTCGGCCGTTGCCAAGCCTCAATTGTTCTGGGTTTAGCACGAGTGATGATAAGTTGACCATCAGCGACATCTTTACTAATGGTACTGCCTGCCCCGACAGTCACCCCTTCGCCAATCACTACCGGCGCCACCAGCTGAGAATCCGAACCAATAAAGGCATTATCTTTAATCACGGTTTTATGTTTATTGGCGCCATCGTAATTACAGGTGATCACGCCGGCACCAATATTCACGCCGCGTCCTACCTCGGTATCACCCAGATATGTCAGATGATTGGCTTTGGAGCCTTCACCTAAGTGAGACTTTTTCATCTCGACAAAGTTGCCCACGTGGGCATCGCGCGCCATCTCGGCGCCGGGACGCAACCGCGTGAACGGACCAACCGTGCAGTCTTCTCCAACACTGGCCCCTTCTATCACGCTGTACGGGCGCACCAATGTATTATCGTCAATCTCGCAATCTATCAGTACGCTGCCAGCACCGATAGTCACGTTATCCCCTAAGGTGACACTGCCTTCAATAATCACATTGGCGTCGATGGTCACATCCTGCCCACATTGCAGCTGACCACGCAAGTCAAAACGGGTGGGATCTTTGAGCATCACACCACTGAGCAACAACTGTTCAGCCTGCATTTTTTGGTATTCTCGCTCAAGGCGCGAAAGCTGAAGGCGATTATTCACCCCTTCCACTTCCACCGCACTTACAGGGTGGACGGCTTGAATCGAGCGGCCTTGTTGATGTGCCAGCGCGATCACATCGGTGAGATAAAACTCGCCTTGCGCGTTGTTGTTATCAAGTTGCGATAACCAATGGCGCAAGTCACGCCCAGTGGCCACCAGCACACCGGTATTAATTTCAGTGATGGCAAGCTGGCTGTCAGTGGCATCTTTTTGCTCAACAATCGCCACCACTTCCCCGTTTTCACGCWCAATACGGCCATAGCCAGTCGGATCATCCTGATGCACAGTTAATAAACCAATCCCGCCTTCAGGCTGCCCTTCAAGCAAACGCGTTAAGGTTTGCTCTGAAATCAAGGGCACATCGCCATACAGCACCAACACTTGCTCATCATCAGCAAAATGCGGCGCGGCTTGTTGTACGGCATGGCCGGTGCCCAATTGATCCGCTTGCAAGCACCAGTTCACCGGTGTGTGAGCTAAAACGCGCTGCATAGTGTCGCCACCATGGCCATAAACCAAATGGATTTGCGAGGCGCCAAGGCCGTGACAGGTATCGATAACGTGCTCAACCATTGGTTTGCCCGCCAGGGTATGAAGCACCTTAGGGGTTTGTGAATACATACGCGTGCCCTTACCGGCCGCGAGAATAACTGCACTGTATTGCATAGTCTTTCCGTGATAAAAGAGAGGCTTGTCTATTARGTTGCCCTTAGTGTAACGCGTTTTAGCTTTCACGCGAATCACAGCCTGCAAGGTGGCCTTTGCAGGCAATAAAAAAGCGACGCCGAAGCGTCGCTTTTATTCTCACCGTAAGTGCCTGATTAACGCTTGTGCTTGGTCAGCTCGATCACTCGAAGCTTCGCAATCGCCTTAGCCAGGTCACTGGCCGCTTGAGCAAAGTCGACGTCTTTATGCTGATTGTGGATTTTATCCTCAGCGCGGCGCTTCGCTTCTTCCGCCTTAGCTTGGTCCAGTTCTTCACCACGAATTGCGGTGTCAGCCAGCACAGTGACTGTGCCAGGCTGCACTTCAAGCGTGCCACCAGAAAGATAAATAATCTCTTCGCTACCGCCTTGTTTGACGATGCGAACCATGCCAGGCGTGATAGCGGTCAGCAGCGGTGTGTGTCCTGCGTGAATACCCAGTTCACCTTCGCTACCGGTCACCTGAATATGCTCAGCACGACCAGAGAACAATTGTCGCTCTGCACTGACCACATCCAGATGGAAGGTTATCGCTGCCATATCGCCTCCTACTCAAGCCTTACAGGTTTTTCGCTTTTTCGAGCACTTCTTCAATGCTACCGCAGTACAGGAATGCCTGCTCTGGGATATCATCGTACTCACCACTTAGCAGGCCTTTGAAGCTTGCAATGGTATCTTTCAGCGAAACATAAACACCTGGCTGGCCGGTGAAGACTTCGGCGACGTGGTAAGGCTGCGTTAGGAAACGCTCAATCTTACGTGCACGTGCAACCGTCATTTTATCTTCTTCAGACAGCTCATCCATACCCAGGATAGCAATGATGTCTTTCAGCTCTTTATAACGCTGAAGGACAGACTGTACGCCACGCGCCACATCATAGTGGTCTTGACCAACAACCAGAGGATCCAACATACGTGATGTAGAGTCCAATGGGTCGATCGCTGGGTACATACCCATCGACGCGATGTTACGTGACAGTACAACCGTTGCATCCAAGTGGGCAAAGGTGGTCGCGGGTGACGGGTCAGTCAAGTCATCCGCCGGCACGTAAACCGCCTGTACCGAGGTGATAGATCCAGTACGGGTTGAGGTAATACGCTCTTGCAGTACACCCATCTCTTCCGCCAACGTTGGCTGATAGCCTACCGCTGATGGCATACGACCCAACAGGGCGGATACTTCGGTACCCGCAAGGGTGTAACGATAGATGTTATCGATGAACAGCAGTACATCACGGCCATCATCACGGAATTTTTCCGCCATGGTCAGGCCGGTCAGTGCAACACGCAGACGGTTACCTGGTGGCTCGTTCATCTGACCATACACCATGGCCACTTTCGATTCTTCTGGGTTCTCGATGTTTACAACACCGGCTTCCTGCATTTCGTAGTAGAAGTCATTACCCTCACGAGTACGCTCACCGACACCTGCGAAAACAGACAGACCCGAGTGTTGCAATGCGATGTTGTTGATAAGCTCCATCATGTTAACGGTCTTACCAACACCCGCACCACCGAACAGACCGATTTTACCCCCTTTCGCAAACGGGCAAATCAGGTCGATAACCTTCACACCGGTTTCCAAAAGTTCGGTCGCACTTGACTGCTCTTCATAGCTTGGCGCTTCACGGTGGATAGAGTAACGCTCTTTCTCACCCAGATCGCCACGCTCATCAATCGCGTCACCCAAAACGTTGACGATACGCCCCAGTGTGGCTTCACCCACAGGGACTTCGATTGCTTTACCTGTATTTTCTACTTCGATTCCACGACGCAGACCATCAGATGAGCCCATTGCGATGGCACGGATGACGCCACCACCAAGCTGCTGCTGAACTTCCAGCACCAGACGCTCGCCTTCACGTTTCACATTCAACGCATCGTATACCTTAGGTACTGCGTCTTGTGGAAACTCTACGTCGACTACCGCACCGATGATCTGAACGATCTTACCTGTAGCCATCGTTATTCCTCTAAACTAGTTCGTTAACCCTTGCCTTTACACCGCACTCGCGCCAGAAACAATTTCTGACAGCTCCTGGGTGATCGCAGCCTGACGGGCTTTGTTGTAGACCAACTGCAGATCATCAATCAGATTCCCCGCATTATCGGTCGCAGCTTTCATTGCCACCATACGTGCCGCTTGCTCACTGGCGAGGTTCTCTACCACACCTTGATACACTTGCGATTCGGCATAGCGAACCAACAAAGTATCGAGCAACGGCTTCGGCTCAGGTTCATAGATATAATCCCAAGCGTGGCTGCGCTGCATATCCTCGTCGTCTGACTTTGGCAAAGGCAGCAATTGATCGATCACTGGGGTCTGCACCATGGTGTTTTCAAATTTGTTGAAAACCAGGTACAAGCGGTCCAGCTCACCTTCATCATATTTTTTCAGCATCACCCCAACGGTACCGATGAGGTCTTCCAGTACTGGGGTGTCACCCAGACCAGCAGTTTGTGCCACTACATTGCCGCCATAACTGTTAAAGAAAGCGGTGGCTTTCGCCCCAATCAGTGCCATATCGATTTCGGCACCTTTTTGGCTCCAACTTTCCATATCGTTGATGACACTTTTGAACAAGTTAATGTTCAAGCCACCACACAGTCCGCGGTCAGTAGAAATGATGATGTAACCAACGCGCTTGGTTTCCCGCTCTTCCAAATACGGATGGCGGTACTCCAAGTTACCCAGTGCAAGATGACCGATCACTTTGCGCATAGTGACAGCGTATGGACGTGACGACTCCATGGCTTCTTGCGTTTTACGCATTTTGGAGGCTGCCACCATTTCCATCGCTTTAGTGATCTTCTGTGTGTTTTTCACACTTCCGATCTTATTACGAATCTCTTTTGCGCCGGCCATAGTTACTCTCCATTAGTGGGCGACCACCGAAGTGGTCACCTACGTGTTACCAAGTCTGGGTCGCTTTGAAGTCATCCAACAGCTTTTTCAGCTGTGCTTCAACGTCATCGTTGTAAGCACCAGACTCTTCAATTTGAGCAGCCAGGTCAGCGTACTGGCTCTTCGCAAAGGCCAGCAGGGAACGTTCAAAGTCACCGATCTTGTTCAGCTCAACATCTTCCAAGTAGCCTTTTTCAGCCGCAAAGATCACCAGTGCCTGCTCGAACACAGACATAGGTGCGTATTGCATCTGCTTCATCAGCTCGGTCACTTTCTGACCGTGATCCAATTGCTTCTTGGTTGCGTCATCCAGATCAGAAGAGAACTGCGCAAACGCGGCAAGCTCACGATACTGTGCTAGAGCTGTACGAATACCGCCTGACAGTTTTTTCATGATCTTGGTTTGTGCAGAGCCACCCACACGCGACACCGAAATACCTGGGTCAACAGCCGGGCGGATACCTGCGTTAAACAGCTCGGTTTGCAGGAAGATCTGACCGTCGGTGATCGAGATAACGTTGGTCGGTACGAACGCCGACACGTCACCCGCTTGGGTTTCAATGATAGGCAGGGCGGTCAACGAACCGGTTTGACCTTTCACTTCACCTTGAGTGAACTCTTCGACATAGTGAGCGTTAACACGTGCCGCACGCTCAAGTAGGCGCGAGTGCAAGTAGAAAACGTCACCTGGGAAGGCTTCACGACCTGGTGGACGACGCAGCAATAGCGAGATCTGACGGTAAGCAACGGCTTGCTTAGACAAATCATCGTAGACAATCAGTGCATCTTCACCGCGGTCACGGAAGTACTCACCCATTGCACAACCCGCGTAAGGCGCGAGGTACTGTAGGGCAGCCGCTTCAGAGGCCGACGCCACGACCACGATGGTGTTTTTCAGTGCGTCATGCTCTTCTAATTTGCGAACCACGTTGGCAATGGTCGATGCTTTTTGGCCGATCGCAACGTAGATAGAGTAAATACCAGAATCTTTCTGGTTGATGATCGCATCGATAGCCAGTGCGGTTTTACCGGTTTGACGGTCACCGATGATCAGCTCACGCTGGCCTCGGCCGATAGGGATCATCGAGTCGACCGCTTTATAGCCCGTTTGTACAGGCTGATCAACCGATTGACGTGCAATAACACCTGGCGCAATCACTTCGACTGGCGATGTGGTTTTGGCCTCGATAGGCCCTTTACCATCAATCGGCTCACCCAGGGTGTTCACCACGCGGCCCAACAGTTCAGGGCCAGTGGGTACTTCGAGGATACGACCCGTACCCGTTACCTTCATGCCTTCTTGCAGGTCCGAGTATGGACCCATTACAACCGCACCGACTGAGTCACGCTCAAGGTTCAATGCTAGTGCATAGCGGTTGCCAGGCAGTTCAATCATTTCACCTTGCATCGCATCAGCAAGGCCGTGAATACGAATGATACCGTCGCTGACTGACACGATGGTACCTTCGTTGCGCGCTTCACTCACAACGTCGAATTTCTCGATGCGTTGTTTGATCAAATCGCTAATTTCCGTGGAATTAAGTTGCATGCTCCAATTCCCCAAATCAAGACTGCAATGCATCGCTCAGGCGGCGCATACGGCCACTTACTGAGTTATCGATGACCAAGTCTCCAGCTCGAATAATAACCCCGGCAACCAGGGTTTCGTCTACACTACAGTTCAGCTTTACTTTGCGCTCAAGACGCGCGGCGAGCTTGTCACTGATGGCTTGTTGTTGCTCTTCGGAAAGAGCCGTCGCTGAAATCACTTGAACTTCAACTTCTTTTTCCAGTTCCAAACGCATCGCTAGGAACTGCTCACAAACCTCAGGAAGAGCTTTTAAGCGCTTGTTTTCGGCCATCACCTTAATCAGGTTTTGACCAAAACCATTGAGCTGATCACCGCCAACTGTGATGAACATCTCTGCCAATGTGTCGGCAGAGAAAGAGGCGTCCAACATATGTTGAACACGTTCATCACGGGCAATCTCAGCAGTAAAGGCGAGCATTTCAGCCCATTGAGCTAACTCGCCTTTTTCTACCGCAAAATCAAAGGCTGCTTTCGCGTAGGGGCGAGCGAGTGTTGTCAGTTCAGACATTGCTGCCCCTCCTTGTTACAGTTCTGCAGTGATTTTATCGAGAAGATCTTTATGAGCGTTCTCATCAATAGAGCGCTCAATAATTTTCTCGGCACCAATAACAGCGAGCGATGCAACTTGCTTACGCAGCTCATCGCGAGCACGGTTACGCTCGGCTTCTAGCTCGGCTTTACCCTGATTGAGGATATTGTCGCGCTCAGCAGCCGCTTCAGCACGTGCCTCATCGAGGATCTGTGCTTTGCGCTTATTGGCCTGCTCGATAATGTCAGTTGCGTTGCGCTTCGCTTCTTTCAATTGATCAGAAGCATTCGCCTGGGCCAAATCCAGGTCTTTGGCGGCGCGATCAGCCGCCGCGAGACCGTCAGCGATTTTTTTCTGACGCTCTTCAATCGCTTGCATCAATGGTGGCCATACATATTTCATGCAGAACCACACAAAGATAGTGAACGCGATTGCCTGGCCTAGCAGAGTTGCGTTGATATTCACAACGGCGCCTCCTTAATCATAAGCTAAAGGGTCTGTTCAGCTATTAGCCAGTTTACAGTTGACCTACGAATGGGTTCGCGAACGTGAACAGCAGTGCAATTACGATACCGATCATTGGAACCGCATCGAGAAGACCCGCGATGATGAACATCTTAACTTGCAGCATAGGAGCCATCTCAGGTTGACGTGCTGCACCTTCAAGGAATTTACCACCCAGCAGGGCGAAACCAATCGCAGTACCAAGGGAAGCAAGACCTACAATGATGCCCACGGCAATTGCAGAAAAGCTCAATAAAGTTTCCATCACTATCTCCAGTTTTCGTTGTCGGCTTTGAGCCAATAATGACTAACAAATTGCTTTCTAAAAAATGTCATCAATGATCTGAGTCTTCGTGTGCCTGCGAGAGATACACGATGGTCAACATCATAAAGACAAAGGCTTGAATCGTAATGACTAGAATGTGGAAAATTGCCCACGGCACAGAGCCCAGCCATTGCGCCCACCACGGCAACAAGGCCGCGATAAGAATAAATACCACCTCACCGGCAAACATGTTACCGAACAGACGCATCCCGAGAGAAATAGGCTTCGCCAGCAGCGAGACTATCTCCAACAGGAGGTTGAACGGAATCATGATAGGGTGATTGAACGGGTGTAGCGCCAGCTCTTTGGCAAAGCCACTCACACCTTTGATCTTGATGCTGTAGAAAATCATCAAGAAGAACACGCCCAGCGCCATCGCAAGGGTGATATTTACGTCTGCAGTTGGCACCACTTTCAAGTAAGGAATGCCTAACCAATGTTCCGCCGGATACGGTAGAAAATCGATAGGAATTAAGTCCATCGTATTCATCAAGAATATCCAGACGAAGATAGTCAGGGCCAAAGGTGCGATCAGTGGGTTTCGTCCATGGAAGGTTTCGCGGACGTTGTCATCAACGAACTCAACCAAGATCTCAACGAAGCACTGAAACTTACCCGGGACACCTGTCGATGCTTTCTTTGCCACTGATCGGAAAAGGCCTAGGAAGACAATACCGATGAGGACAGAGAAAAACAGGCTATCAATGTGAACCGCCCAAAACCCCTCACCGCTTGACAAGTGTGTCAGGTGGTGAGTGATATAGCCAGACGGTGTAAGCGCATCACCTGACGCAGCCATAACTCATCCTATTTGTTGTTGTTAATGAATAAAACTGGCGCGAGGATATTAATCCCTAATGCCAGCAAATAGGCCAGTTTGAGGGGAAGCAATTCCACCTCGACATACAGGTAAGCAAGGACAAACAAGACGACAGTCAGTGAAATTTTCAACACTTCACCGCTAAAGAAGGACGCCACCACGAATTTCGCCGCTCTGGCCCCACTAAAAAGGAAAGCACACGCCGCAAACGCAGCATTGGCAACCACAAAGATGCCTCCACCGATCAGCGCGGATTTTCCCCAGTCGACATTGATAGCAAGTGCCATCACGATTGCCGTTGCTAATACGACGCCAGCTTGCAAAAGCACCAATTTTGTCGCGATTTCACGACCCGGCCGCGCGAGCGTCGATACCATGTATTTGTTCCTCGATTCCGTTCCACTTAGCACTGTTGCCGTGCTGGGAAAACAGCAAAAATTATACGTTTCGCCCCAACTAATGCAATCGCATCGATGTAAAAAAGCGGGGAAAATTTTACAACAGAGTAACCTGATCACAGTAAGCGCTTTTATGTAACAAAAAGCGAATGGCATAGGTCACATTTCTTCGTCGAAAATTGCAAGAATTTGCGCTAATTTTTCGGATTCTTCAAAATTAATCACCAATTTCCCACTGCCGTTTTTCTGTTGTGTTAATGCGACGCTGGCCCCTAATTTGTCCCCTAAACGCTGCTGGAGCGCTTCAACCTCAGGTGACGATTTAGGCTTTTCCGTCTCAACAGGCGGCGAAAGCATCTTTTTTACTAGTTTTTCTATCTGGCGAACCGTCATCTTTTTGTTGACGGCGGTCAGCGCCGCATCGATTTGTGCGTCGCCTTCTAACGCCAGCAGGGCACGTGCGTGACCCATCTCGAGTTGTTTGTTAAGCAGCAGCTGCCGCACCCCCGATTCCAACCCATTTAACCTCAGTAGGTTACTAATGGTGGTCCGGGATTTACCGAGTGACTCCGCCAACTGTTGGTGAGTCAGCTCAAATTCGTCAACTAAGCGCGCCAATGCCTGGGCTTCTTCCATCGCATTGAGGTTTTCGCGCTGAATGTTCTCAATCAAGGCCACCGCACTGGCGACCTTATCGCTCATCTCGCGCACCAAGCAGGGTACATTGTTAAGCCCTGCTTGCTTAGCGGCACGCCAGCGACGCTCACCGGCAATGATTTCATAGCGTCCGGCTGCCACTTGACGGACCACCAAAGGCTGAATAATACCTTGCGCGCGGATGGACTCGGTTAATTCTTCCAGTGCCTCTTCAGCCATATCTTGACGTGGCTGATACTGACCGGGATCCAACGCAGTAACGGGCAACTGCTGCAATTCGCTGTTACTCGTATTGGTGGACTCAGAGGAAGCTTGGGTGGATGACTGTGCATGTGCACTGGTCGCCAACAAGGCATCCAGGCCCTTTCCAAGACCGCGTTTCGCTGAATTCATTGTTTTCCTCAGGCATTGACAGCGTCAGGCGAGGAGCGTGCTTGCTCTTCGCGACGCAAGATTTCACCCGCAAGGGCGAGGTAGGCTTTGGCACCGCTCGATAATTTGTCGTAGTACATGGCAGGTCGGCCATGACTTGGCGCTTCGGCAAGCCGCACGTTGCGAGGAATCACCGTACGATACACCTTATCACCGAAGTGTTTTTTGATCTGATCCGATACTTCGGTCGCTAATCGGTTACGCGGATCGTACATGGTGCGCAGCACCCCTTCCACGTGAAGCTCAGCGTTGACCACACTGGCCAGCTTGCTGATGGTATCCATCAATGCGGTTAATCCCTCTAGGGCAAAGTACTCACACTGCATAGGAACCAACACAGAGTTGGCAGCGGTCATTGCGTTAATCGTCAGCAAGTTAAGCGATGGTGGGCAGTCGATAAAAATATAATCATAACGGTCCACCACAGGCTCCAGCATGGTGCGCAGGCGTACTTCGCGAGCGAACACTTCCATCAGCTTAATTTCTGCCGCAGTCACGTCGCCATTGGCGGCGATCAGGTGATAGCTGCCTGCCGTATCGTCCACCACAACTTGCTCAAACGGTGTGTCTTCAATTAAGAGATCGTAGGCGGTGGCATGCACATCGTATTTGTCCACCCCACTGGCCATGGTCGCGTTACCTTGTGGGTCTAAATCAATCAGTAGCACCTTACGATTAGTGGCAGCCAGTGACGCTGCAAGGTTGACACTGGTGGTGGTTTTCCCCACGCCGCCTTTCTGGTTTGCTACCGCGATAACTTTACCCACGTGCTCTCGACCTCTATTCGTTACTCTTTGCTCTCAAGATTACTAGATGACGCGCCCCTTCCAATCCCGGTACCTTCAAAGCTTTGATATCGGTCACAGAACAAGCGGCAGGCAAGGCATCCAGCTCCTGCTGGTCCACTTGCCCTTTCAGCGCGTAAAAATATCCCTCAGCATGAGGAAGATGCTGGCACCAGCTCACCATATCGTTCATCGACGCAAACGCCCGGCTCAATACGCCATCAAAGCCATCATCGGGAGTAAAATCCTCGACACGGCTTTGCACCGGCGTGACATTGTCTATCTCGAGTTCGTGCAACACTTGGCGAATAAAACGAATCCGTTTGCCTAAACTGTCTAGCAAGGTGAAGTGTTTATCCGGATTCGCGATAGCCAGAGGAATACCTGGTAATCCTGGACCTGTCCCTACATCGATAAAATGATCGCCGTCAAGATGGGGCGAAACAACCAAACTATCGAGAATATGTTTCACCACCATGTCTTCCGGACGACGGACCGATGTCAGGTTGTACGCTTTGTTCCATTTGTCTAACAGGCGCACATACGCGAGAAGCTGCGCCTGTTGTTGTGAGGACAAAACCAGGCCTGCCTTGGCAAGCCCTTGCGTTAATTGTGATTCCATTTATGCCCCTTTCTTCAGCATGCCTTGCTTTTTCAAGTGCACGAGCAAAATGGAGATCGCCGCGGGGGTCACGCCAGAAATGCGAGACGCTTTGCCGACGGTTTCCGGGCGTGCATCGGCAAGCTTTCCTTTCACTTCATTAGACAAGCCTTTGATTTGCTCGTAATCAAGGTTAGTGGGCAGTGCCGTGTGTTCATGACGTTGCGACTTGGCGATTTCATCCTGCTGACGGTCGATGTAACCGGCATATTTTACTTGGATTTCAACTTGCTCACTCGCTTGTGCATCGTCATGCGCCGGACCAAATGTCGGCAAAGACACAATATCGTGATAACGCAGCTCGGGACGACGCAGCAAATCTTCGCCATTGGCTTCACGCGCTAACGGTGTTTTTAACATGGCGTTAAGTGCAGTGACATCGTCCGAGTGTGGATGGATCCACGTACCACGCAGACGCTGACGCTCTTGTTCCATGTTTTCCATTTTCTGGTTAAAACGTGCCCAGCGAGCGTCGTCGACCAGACCAAGCTCGCGCCCTTTTTCGGTCAAACGCATATCGGCGTTATCTTCACGCAGCAACAAGCGGTACTCCGCGCGAGAAGTGAACATACGGTAAGGCTCTTGGGTACCCATAGTGGAGAGATCGTCGATCAATACCCCCATGTAGGCTTGATCGCGGCGCGGACTCCAGCCCTCTTTGCCTTGCGCTTGCAACGCGGCATTACACCCGGCAAGCAAACCTTGTGCACCGGCTTCTTCATAACCTGTGGTGCCGTTAATTTGCCCCGCGAAGAACAAGCCATCGATGAATTTCGTTTCTAGGGTCTGCTTGAGATCGCGTGGATCAAAGAAATCGTACTCGATCGCATAGCCAGGGCGGATCACTTTGGCGTTTTCAAACCCTTTGATCGATTGAATAATGCCCATTTGCACGTCAAAGGGTAAGCTGGTGGAGATCCCGTTGGGATACAACTCGTTGCTGGTCAACCCTTCTGGTTCAACAAAGATCTGGTGTTTATCTTTGTCAGCAAACCGCATCACTTTATCTTCAATTGACGGGCAATAACGTGGACCTATCCCCTCGATAACTCCCGCATACATTGGGCTGCGAGAGAGGTTTTCGCGGATAACGTCATGGGTTTTTTCGTTGGTATAGGTGATATAGCACGGGATTTGTTCCGGATGCTGGTGGACATTCCCCATAAATGAAAATACCGGACAAGGGGTATCACCATGTTGGGTTTGCATCACAGAAAAGTCCACTGAACGGGCGTCAATGCGTGGGGGAGTACCGGTTTTCAGTCGGTCTACACGGAAGGGTAACGCACGCAAACGATCAGCCAGTTTATTCGATGGAGGATCGCCCGCACGGCCTCCTGAGTAATTATCCATACCGATATGGATTTTCCCACCCAAAAAGGTTCCGACAGTGAGCACCACTGTGGTCGCGCTGAACTTCAACCCCATTTCTGTTTCTACGCCAGTGACACGATCCTGCTCGACGATCAGATCCACCACGGCTTGCTGGAACAAAGAAAGGTTCGGTGTATTTTCTAAGGTGTGGCGGATCGCCGCTTTGTACAACGCACGATCAGCTTGGGCACGGGTGGCGCGTACGGCCGGGCCTTTAGACGCATTCAATGTTCTAAATTGGATCCCGCCTTTGTCAATGGCTTGTGCCATGGCACCACCCAAGGCATCAATTTCTTTTACCAGGTGTCCTTTCCCGATCCCGCCAATGGCAGGGTTACACGACATCTGTCCCAAGGTGTCGATGTTGTGGGTCAACAATAGTGTTCGTTGATTCATCCGTGCGGCGGCCAGCGCCGCTTCGGTACCAGCATGGCCACCACCCACAACGATGACGTCAAAGTGATCCCGGTAAAACATGATTAAAGCCTCAACCTGGTTAAGTGTTTGCGCATGAACTAAGCAAAAGGGGCGACATTCTAGCGCTTTTTCTGCCAACAGGGAACCAAACCTTGATCCGGATCGTTAAAGCGCATTAGCTTTATATATATAAGATCTTTATAT
>NZ_MUET01000007.1:0-66708 GCF_001995685.1 Salinivibrio sp. IB282
AATTGCACAACGTTGCCTCGCTGATGTGTTCTTCGGCTGCAATTTCCGAGATAGTTTTATTATTCGGCGGCAACAGTTTCTTGAGGATGGCGGCTTTTCTTTCTTCGGAATATCTCGGCATAGTGTCCTCCGTTACCCCTCCATTGCTGGATTTTTGGGCGATTCAATATCTGGACAACTATCCTGACACCGGGGGATATTCACACTCTTTAAATACATCTTTTGATTGTTCAGCCTGATATGCTAAAAGACTACCTCTATCCTTTATTATATCTCGATATTGTGCACGGCTATCTTTATGTCTTACAAACTTCACTTTATTGATATCAATGTTACTTAATGACTTATTAACAAGCTCTTTAAACGTAATCATAGGATCCTTCCTATCAGAAAACCTGCTTCATATGCTAAATGGGTCGAATAATAAAAACCGAGATATAAATCTGGTTGTTCGTAATGAGTAGTAATTAAAGGTACCCTTTCAACTCCTCCACAAACGGTGAGGCATGGCCTTTTTGGTGTACCAGCCAAACTTGTTTTTGTGCGCGCGTTAGGGCGACATAAAACAGTCGCCGTTCTTCCGCGTGATCAATCGGTTCTTCATTTTTCCCTAATAAGGCCTCATCGAGTGAAAGCGAGCGCGGCTTGGCGGGAAATACGCCTTCATCCATGCCGAGGATAAATACATAGTGGGCTTCTTGCCCCTTGCTGGCGTGTGCGGTGGTATAGCGAAGCGCCAATGACGGATAAGCATTCTGCCAGTTTTCTAGCGCGTCAGGACAAATGGCATGCGTGCGACCTATCAGCATCACACTCACTGCTTTCTCGGCTTTAGCGTGCTTTTTGGCAAGGCTTGCCAGTGTCTTTTCTATCTTATCGTCCGTGATCACCTTGATCGTTTTGGGCGTTTTCGCCGATGCCTTATCGCGCGCATAATCCAATTGTTTGCTCAGCTGCTTGGGGTTTTGTTCAATGAACTGCTGCGCTACATCACCCAAGGTAGACGGATAGCGATAGCAGGTGGTCAGCCAGCAAATTTCACTGTCGCCGAAACGCTGCGCAAACTCTGTGGTTAAGTTGACATCGGCACCGGCAAAGCGATAAATGGCTTGCCAGTCATCCCCCACCGCATACAAGGAAGCGCGTGGTACTTGCGATTCACTGTCCGCTTTACCGTGACACAGTGCCTCGAGCATCGCCAATCGTGCTGGGGAAATGTCTTGGTATTCATCGACCATCACAAATTGAATGGGCGTGACGAATTTTCGCTGCTGAAACAGCTTAGTGGCTTGGGTAATTAAGCTGTCAAAATCAACGGCGTTCTCCGCTTTTAGTGCTTGTTTGTAGGCTTGGTATAACGGCCAAATCACCGCCAGTTCATCTTTTAAGGCGGCCTGCGCCTCAAAGCTTGCCAGTTTATCGGTTAGCGCACGCTTGGTAGTGTTGGCTTGGATCACCCGTGAAAGACGCGACCGAACCCAGGTGTGCAACCGGCCGTCATGGGCACACGCAGTCAGTTCAGCGTTATCATCAAGCGGCAGTGTTTGCTGCTGATGTAATTTGTCCCAGCGTTTGCGGGTAGTGGGCTGTTGCCACTGTTCGGCGAGTGTTTGGGTCAGCCACGCCGCTTTGGCGGTCTCATCACTGGCGAGCGGCGAAATAACCGGGGCCTGTCCTTGGTGCTCGGCGAGTTGCTGACGGGCAAAGCCATGAAAAGTGGTGACATTCACCTCATGGCCCGTTTTGGTCTTTATCCGCGTTTTAAGCTCTGTCGCAGCATCACGACCAAAGGCCAGCAACAAAAGCTGCTCAGGCTTGGCTTGACCACTTTCAATTAAATACGCGGCGCGTGCCACCAATACGCTGGTTTTGCCGCTGCCAGGGCCCGCCACCACCAGGGTATGGGATTCATCGGTAAGCACGGCCTCGCGCTGCCCGGCATTCAATGGCGACGATTCAATGGTATCAAACCAGGTTTGCCACTGGTTAAGCATCGCCGCTTGCCACTGTTGATTGCGGGCTTTCAGCCAGCTTGAGTCGGCCTGCAGCACAGGCGATAGTGTGGTAGCAAGGCTTTCGTCCAAATTGGCCAAGAACGAGGCAGGGATCCCCTCGCCTTCCAGCTTATTCAATACCGTTTGTTGGGCGCTGCGTAATTGGGCGACACGCGCATAACCTGGCGCATTCACCAGTGCATCAAACTCGGCCAACAAACTCGGCTGAATCATCGCTAGCCGTTTTTGATAACGGGCGATATAGGCTTGATAGTGGCGGTAAATCGTTTGTCCCGCTTGTTGGGCGTGATCCCATGGCAAGCCAAAGACCTCGAATGGCAGTGGTTCGCCCTCAACGGTATAACCGGTCAGCGAAATCGTCCCCCACAGCAACCCACGCGATACCGTTAGCTGCCCATCCCATGCCGAGAAAGGAATGTATTGTCGGTGATGACGAGATTCGAGCAGTAAGCCATCATCTTCAAGCTGCAAGCTGTAATGATCGCCGTAAACAAGCCATTGTGCCCAGCGATTGGCTGTAAGTTTCATATCTCAACGTTATTCAGCGAATAGCGCACGCGTTGTGCCCTAAAAAGATGCTTGGCATGCTACTTCTCAATGCTCGATAAATCAATTTACTAGCGCGATGCCACTGCCTACGCAGTGCGCTGACAACACGAAATTGACCTGCCGCAACCCTTTTCTTATTCCCCGAGAAAATCCCTCATTGAGGCTTAGTTTCTGGTTCCATTTCTGCTATCTTGCCAACATTGTTGGCCGGTCACCCTTATTTATGCCTTTTTCTCTGCCTCGTTTACCTTTCCTGCCGCTCGCCGTGCGTGAGTATTGGGCGAACCATCGTATTAATGACAGTATTCGCGTCTTGATCGCCCTGATGGGTGTGGCGTTGTACGCGGGATACGCCGGACGCACAGATATTGTGACGCCACTGGTGCTCGGTGTAATTGCCTCGGCATTGGCGGAAGTGGATGATCATTTTTGGGGGCGGTTGCGTGCGCTCGGTGTCACCCTTGTTTGCTTTACCGTCGCGGCCTTCTCGGTCGAGCTACTGTACGACACCCCTTGGCTATTCGCGATTGGCCTGACGACCTCCAGCTTTGGCTTTATCATGCTGGGCGCGATCGGTGAGCGCTATGGCACCATCGCCTTTGCCTCGTTACTTTTGGCGGTTTACACCATGCTGGGGATGGAGCAAGGCAGTGATATGTGGTTACAGCCGATGATGCTGTTATCTGGGGCGCTCTGGTATGGGCTGTTGTCGCTGGCTTGGATCATGATATGGCCTCATCGCCCGGTTCAACACCGATTGGCTGCGGTGTTTCGTCAAACCGCCACTTATATGGAAACCAAATCCAGTTTGTTCCATCCGGTCGCCGAGTTGGTTCCGCAACCGACGCGTATTGCCGCCGCCAACCAAAATGCGCAAGTGGTGGCCGCGCTCAATCAAGCGAAAGCGTCATTACTGGCCCGTGCTCGACGCGGTCGACTCACACAGCGGCATCAAACCTTGCTACAAACCTATTTCATTGCCCAAGATATTCACGAACGTGTGAGTTCATCCCATTATCGTTACCAGGATCTGGCGGCGCATTTTTTTCATTCCGATATCCTCTTTCGCTTTGAAGCCTTATTAAACGCGCAAGCGCAAGCCTGCCGGGATGTTGCGCAAGCGATGTCGATCGGTACACACTACCATCACCCGAAAACAGGCCACCAAGCCCTCATGGCAATCAAACAGTCGATGGCCTATTTGTCGGCACAAGAGGAGCAAGACAGCACTCGCCTCGCGCTGCTGCAACAACTCGATTTTCTTTACAAAAACTTGGAGACAGTGGAACAACAACTGGCCAGCTTGAGCCACTTAGCCAGCACGGACAACCTCCAAGAAAGTGAACTGGCCGACCCGGATGCACACTCGTTAGGGGAAATGGCTTACCGCATTCGCCGGCAGCTCACGGTTAAATCACTGCGTTTCCGTCATGCGGTGCGTTTGTCCTTATCACTGCTGACCGGTTATGCACTGATCCAAGGGCTTGGGTTAGAGCACGGCTTTTGGATTTTGATGACCATTCAATTTGTGTGTCAGACCAACTACTCTGCGACGCGCAGTAAGTTGAAAGAGCGCATTTTAGGGACGGTCGCTGGTTTACTTTTGGGGGTGCCCGCACTCTATCTCTTCCCTGATCCCAGCAGTCAATTGGCGTTGATGGTGATCACTGGGGTACTGTTTTTCGCCTTTCGTACCGTGCAATACACACTCGCCACTTTATTTATTACCCTGCTGGTGCTGATGTGCTTTAGCCAGTTTGGCCAAGGCTTCGCGGTTATTCTTCCTCGCCTTGGCGATACCGTGATTGGCTGTTTGATTGCGGTCGCCGCCGTCCGTTATGTACTACCCGACTGGCAAGCCCACCGCTTGCGCGGGATCATGACTGAAGCGCTGCAAGCTAACCGTGACTACTTGGCTCATGTGATTGCGCAATATCGAGTGGGTAAGCGGGACAACCTTGCCTATCGGATCGCGCGTCGACATGCCCATAATGCCGATGCCGAGCTGACCACCGCGATCAGTAACATGCTGGTGGAGCCTGGACGCTATCGCACCAATATTGAAGAGACCTTCCGGTTTTTGTGCTTGAACAACGCCATGCTCAGTTATATTTCGGCCCTAGGCGCGCATCGCAGCCGGATGGATGATGAGGTTAATCATCAAAAGATGGCGCAGCTCCATCGTGAAATTCATCAATCCCTCAACACGTTGACTGAGCGCTTGGGGCAAGCATTGCCTACAGCGTTACCCGCACAAGTGCCCTCAACCGGCACCAAGACACCCACGGGCGAGCCAGTGAGCATTGATGAGCACCACGCCAATGCCACCATCGAGTCACAGTCTCCTACTTACGTGCCTGTTGATAACGCCCCACTCAGCATGGTGCTACAACAGCTACACTTAATTCAACGCATGTTGCCTGAGCTAAATAGTTTAACCGAGACCTTGCGTCAGCAAGCACTTAAGCAAAGTCGCACCTAGAAGGGAAGCAAAGCGGCTACACAAAGGTTAGCGCGGCACTGTCACGAAGAAGGGGCGGGTTATTGCGGGGTTAGTAGAACGGGTATCACGTCAGCGCTGTGTAAAATTACACTTATTTACTCAGCGAGTGGTTGAAAGCCTGACCGCGAGGCCGGATATTAATAGTTACGCCACCTGTTGAGGCTGGCAACTATACCGATAATTAAGCGGCCTTATGCCGCCTCATAGCCCGCCTGGAGCAATTATGGCTATTCATGTAGGAATCATCGACTCTGACCCTGTCCGTCTCGTTACCCCTGTTTTGCATCAGCAATTGCCTGTCAGTAAGCTGATACTCATTGGCACGCTGGAGCAAGATCTGGAATTTGAGCGTTTAACGCGTGTGCTGGCGCCCAAGGGGATTGAATGCGCGCTGTGAGCACCAAGATGACCAAGTCACAGGGTGTTTAACCAACGACATTTATCGGCTGGGAGAAAAGTGGGCCAGCAATGCCTATGAGCTAGGCCCAGGCCTAGCCACGTTGAACTACCTCGCGACCACCTGTCGTAAAGAGCAGCGTTTAAACGTCGCGCTCAGTGAAAAACAGCAAGGTTATCGCGAGCTTGGTATTCTTCTCGATGACCTCTCGGATGCCGGCTTAGCCAGTTATGAACAAGGGGTGCTGACATTTAGCTGTGAAGAAGCGCGACGCTTTGCCAATGGCGAGTGGTTAGAAAGCTACGTGCACCATACTGTTACCTCCATCCAACAAGAGCTTCCCACCATCCAAGACAGCGCACTTTCCTTGCAGGTTTATCGCCAAATCGGTGAGCGCGAGGTGCGCAATGAGTTAGATGTCGCCATGGTGGTGAATAACAAGCTGCATATTATTGAATGCAAAACCAAAGGCATGTCGAGTGATGGCGACGATACCCTATACAAGCTGGAGTCCTTGCGTGATTTACTCGGAGGATTGCAGGCGCGCGCGATGTTGGTGAGCTTCCGTCCATTAAGGCATCACGATATTACCCGTGCCACCGATTTAGGCTTGGCTCTAATTGGCCCCGACCAACTCGCCAACCTGCGAACCCATCTTTATGACTGGTTTATCGCAGCAGGCGGTACGATTGAGGTAAGAACGAGTTAATCGCTTGTGCGAAGCAATAGGACAGGTTCGCTAAACGGTCGACAATAAAAAACGCGGTGCCTTCGGGGCTCCGCGTTTTAGTAGGATAACGATGTCTCGCTTGTTTACAGGAGCTTACGTGCTGCCTCAACCACCACTTTAATTGAGCGCGCTTCCGTTTCTTTCAAGGTCGCGTGGTCTGGGGTCTCTTTTTGTGTACGGTTGATAATCACACCGGCCACACAACCTGCACGCAAGCCAGAGCTAGCACACATGGTCAGCAAGGTGGCTGATTCCATCTCAAAGTTCAGCACGCCCATGTCTTGCCATTCTTGCATTGAACCCTGGAAGCGACGCACTACACGGCCGCTAAAGGTATCGTAACGCTCTTGACCTGGATAGAAGGTATCACTGGATGCTGTCACACCAGTGTGAACCGTGGCGCCGTCGTCATCAACGGCGGCTTTCATGGCCGTGGCGACGTCAAAATCGGCCACCGCTGGGAATTCCATTGGCGCAAAGTGGCTGCTTGCGCCGTCAAGGCGCACAGAGCCAGTGGTGACAATCATATCGCCGACATTAATGTCCGGCTGAATCGCCCCCGTCGTGCCTACACGCAAGAAGGTGCCAACACCAAGCTGTGCCAACTCTTCAACCGCGATAGAGGTCGATGGGCCACCGATACCCGTTGAGCAAACCACCACTGACTTGCCATCGAGCCAACCAAGATACAAGGTATATTCACGCTGCGAGGCGAGAAAAGTTGGGTTTTCCATCAAGTTAGCAATTTTTTCAACGCGCGCCGGGTCGCCAGGAATAATCGCCGTGGTTGCGCCTTGAAGATCCGCTTTTGTTACGCCAAGGTGAAATACAGGGGTATCAGACATCATTCGTCTCCTCGCTGGATGCATTTATCCGCATTAGAATTAATGTGGGCCTTGCTGATGAGGCCCGAACTCGTTATTGGTTATGCGTTTAGGATACCCAAATTTGCCACCTTTTGTGTGACCATCATCGACCTATTACTATATTGGACATTACAGATTTCAGAATTTAGAGATCGTTATCACTTTATAAAGGCAAAAGCAGACAGCCTTTGCCCTGTTTTTCAGCGCTAGTCACGAAGTAAACGTAGCGCATTCAGAGTGACCAGCGCGGTAGCACCGCTGTCAGCCAGCACCGCCACCCAAAGTCCCGTGATACCGAGTACACTGGTCACCAAAAACACCCCTTTAAGCCCTAATGCAATGGTGATGTTTTGCCGCACATTCGCTTGGGTCGCGCGCGCCAGTTGCAGGACTCTGGGTAACTCGACCAGCCGGTTATGACTCAATGCCGCCTCGGCCGTTTCTAACGCCACATCGGTGCCACTTCCCATTGCCACCCCAACGTGCGACGCTTTCATTGCCGGCGCATCATTAATGCCATCACCAACCATTGCGATACGATATTGCCCTGCCAGTGCTTCTACCGCCTCAACCTTATTCTCCGGCAATAGTCCAGCGCGGTAATCAATGCCCAACTCATTGGCTATTTCCGCCGCCGAGGTCGGGTTATCACCCGTCAGCATCACAGGCTGAATACCCATCGCACGCAATTGCTCGATGGCTTCTCGCGCATCCTGTCGCAGTGTATCTCGCCAGCCGATCATCCCTTTTGGTTGCTCGTCAATGAGCACAACCGCAACCGTCACCCCGCGCTCGGCCACCGATTTGGCCTCTTGATATTGCGCATGATTTAACGTCGACTCACCCACCTTGTCTAACGCAACCAGCCGGACGGCTTGTCCCTCAACTACGCCTTGCACACCGCGACCGGCATTCGCCTGGATATGCGAGGCATCCGGCACCGAGATGCCACGCTCGGCGCTATACAAGACCAAGGATTTTGCCAATGGGTGATGGCTACCACGCTCGATGGCGGTCGCCGCTTGCAGTAGCGCCGTTTCCTCACCTTGCCAGGCGCGCACATCCGTCACCATGGGTTTACCCTCAGTGAGCGTGCCGGTTTTATCTAAAGAGACAGCATTGACGCTTGCCAATGTTTCCAGTGCCGCCCCACCTTTTATCAATGCCCCACGACGTGCCGCGGTGGCGAGCCCGGAGGTAATCGCCGCAGGTGTCGAAATCACGAGCGCACATGGGCACGCGATCAACAATAGCGCTAACCCTCGGTATAACCATTCTTGCCAGCTGGCGGCAAAGAACAGGGGTGGAATTACCACAACTAGCGCGGCGAGCCCAATCATTGCTGGCGTGTACCAGCGGCTGAATTTATCGATAAACCGTTCTATCGGCGCTTTTTTCGATTCGGCCTGCTCAATAAGGCGCAAAATACGGTCAATGGCATTTTCGCCCTGTGCGGATGTCACGGTCAGCTGTACCGTTTTATCGGTTGCAAGGCTGCCCGCCATCACGGTGTCACCGGCTTCGATATCGACAGGGATCGGTTCGCCTGTCAGTGCGCTCTGATCAAAGCTCGCCGCAGCGTCCATTAGCTGCCCATCCGCGGGGAGTCGCTCACCGGCACTGATTTCAATCCGGTCACCTGGCTGTAGATCACTGGCCGCCACGGTCTCACGTGAACCGTCGCTATCAATTCGCGTCACAGTTTCTGGCACCAATGCCATCAGCGACTGAATGCCATCGCGGGCGCGCGTGGACGCATACCCTTCTAACCGCTCGCCAATCAGAAACAACACCAATACCATTGCCGCTTCGGTGGTCTCTCCAAGATATAACGCACCGATGGCCGCAATACTCATCAAGGTTTCTATCGAAAACGGCGATCCTTGACGCGCCAATCGACCCGCTTTAAGCACAATAGGAGCGAGGCCAACGACAGTCGCCGCAGTAAACAGCCAATCGGATAAAGAAGCCGACCAATAATGCAGCCCCCAAGCGACCAGCATAGTGCCAATTAAACCAAACAGCAGGGCGTCATCGCGCCATTTTTGCCAACCAGAAGGCGCAGTGGCGGTTTGATCCAAGGTGACGAGCGGAAAACCGGCTTTTTTAGCCGCTTGCTCAATGGCAGATTGCGTCTCCGTTGAGGCATCGTAAGTCAAAGCGACTCGTAGTTTTTCGGTCGCAAATAATACTTGTGCGCTCTTTACACCCGGCGTGGTATGAATTGCTTTTTCAAGTTTAGCGGCACAGCTTGGGCAATCCATGCCAGTAACCACCCACTCATGGGTGATGGAGGATAACTGAGGAGATGACGCCGAGGGCGCACTCTGGCAGGTATGGTGACACGAGGTTTGTCGCCTGTCGGGGTCATCATCGCCCGCACTACCCTCACCCTCTTGGTGACTGGAACAGCAGCTCGACGCTTGGCAGGTATTCGTTACCGTTTGCGTAGACGGAGACACCGTTTGGTGATGCGGTTGATGACAGTGGTGATGTCCACAATGCTTACACATAATCGACTCCTTCTTTGGTCGGTG
Source organism: Salinivibrio sp. IB282 (assembly GCF_001995685.1). Taxonomy (NCBI): domain Bacteria; kingdom Pseudomonadati; phylum Pseudomonadota; class Gammaproteobacteria; order Vibrionales; family Vibrionaceae; genus Salinivibrio; species Salinivibrio sp. IB282. The sequence goes on from NZ_MUET01000007.1 coordinate 9,598, forward strand.
TGTCATTAACTTGTGGTCAGTATAAGGGTTGGAGCCCACTCCAGAGTCAAGCGCTTATAAAAACAACGCTCATTGAGTTTGCCAAACGCTGCGCGACAGCAGAAAAAATGCGCTCAGCAATGATAGCTGAGCGCAATGATCCTATTGGATAATAAAAATATAGCCCTGTAAAATTAGCAGGTTGACGATATCGATAAAGAAAGCCCCCACAATCGGCACCACCATAAAGGCTTGAGGCGCGGGGCCGAAACGATTCACGATTGAGCCCATATTCATCACCGCGGTCGGGGTAGCGCCGAGGCCAAAACCACAATGTCCACCAGCAATCACGGCCCCTGTATAATTACTCCCCATCAACTTGAACGTGACGTAGTAACTAAATAAGCCGATAACCACCGATTGAATCGCCAGAATAATTAAAAATGGGACTGCTAAATCGAGAATGTTCCATAGCTTCAACGTCATTAGCGCCATCGCTAGAAATAATGAGAGAGAGACAGTGCCGACCATATCCACGGTTTCTGACTCTAGCTTTCTGAGTTTAAAAACCTCAAGCGTATTGGTGACTATTACACCCAAGAAGAGAGCATAAACAAAGTCAGGCACCATTAGCCATTCAATATTAAACCCGCTCACCCATTCAGATAAATGGCGAGCCCCCGTAATACACAGCAGTAAAATAAATAAGACTTCAATGACTTTCTTCGCTGTCACTTTATCTTCTTCATTTTCATTGTACGTGACAAGCTCGGGATATTTTTCGTGTGTTGTGGTACCACGTCCATATTCAGACTCAAGCTGATGTTTATTAATCAAACGCTGAGCAACTGGGCTACCAATAATACCACCAATCACCAGACCGAGTGTTGCCGACGCCATTGCAATTTCCAGGGTACTTTGAATACCATATTCATCGGTCAAGATCTGGGCCCAAGCCGCGCCGGTTCCGTGCCCGCCAGACAGGGTGATCGATCCAGCGACCAGCCCCATCAATGGATCTAAACCAAGCATCGACGCAAAACTGACACCAATAGCGTTTTGTATAATGATGTACACAGAAGCGATGGCAAGAAACCAAAATACCTTTAAGCCGCCTTTTACTAATTGTTTATAATTTGCTGCCAGACCAACGGTCGCAAAAAACATCAGCATAAACGTATCTTTTAACGGCAAGCTAAATTTAAAATCAATACCGTTGTAGTGTAATATAGAAATAACACACGCAATAATTAACCCGCCCACAATCGGCTCTGGGATATTAAATTTTCTTAATGCGGGCGTTTTTGAATTAACAAAATGGCCTAAAAAAAGGACACCGATGGCAATCAGGAATGATTCTAGCGCACCAATTGAATTGAGTTGATACATATAACCTCTTTGTTTCTCTCACCTCATCCTCCCTGATTGTTTAATTTGACCTTTGTGTTACCTCATTTACATTCACATTGACGTCAATACGGGTTAGCCACACGTCACGATACTCCAGCATCCTGCTTATCGTTTTGCTGCCGCGCTTGGGCTTTTGTACGCCTCAACCTCGCGATAACTGCCCGCTACCAACGGGCGGCACAATAGCAGAAAAACGCAAAACAAGCACTAATAATCGAACTATATGTTGCCCAGTGGCAAGTAACTACTTAAATAAGCAGGATTAAAATTGATTGACTAGCACATAAGACTGAATGAAAAACAACCACAATTCGTTCAATATTTGTACGCGGCCAACCACAACGCGCGAAAGGACAGCCGTCAGTATGGGAGGGGAAACAAGAAAGGCGATGCCATCTTGGTGGCGATAGCAAATAAGCGCCCCTTACCCAAATAGTAAGGTGCGCGTAATGAAAAACCTCAAACTGGATGGGTCAGACATTCACCCATTTGCATACTGATCGCTCTTAAGACATCTCGACGGGTGATAATACCCACCAACTTGCCCTCGTCGACCACCGGGTACAGTTTAGGCTTGGTGGGCGCCATCATTTCCGCAAGCTTGATAATACTGTCCTCGGGTTCAACCGCCAACGCGTTGCTGGTCATACAATCCGCCACGGCGTGTGAATCTTGGCAATGATAGCTGTCACGTAGCAGCTGCTGCAGCATATCTTGCTCGGAGATAAACCCGACCAACCGCTTATTGGCATCTACCACAGGCCCACCCGTTTGCTGACTACGAAGCAGTTTTTCCAGTGCACTAGAAAGCGGCATATCCGGTGAAAAGGTTACCGGGCGTTTGTTCATATAATCTTTAACAGTGATCGACTCCATGTCGCCTCCCTTGACCGTCATGACAATTTGCTGTCCTGTCCTTTAAGTGTTGTCGAAGATGGCGAAATGTCTAAATCACTTTAAACAATTTGTGTTATTGAGCAAATCAATGGAAAACGAATGGCGTTAATCGCTCGGCTACCAGCCCAGTAAACGATAAAGCTCACCGGTTTTGACACTGCGGTGTGCATTGTCAATGGTGCCGTCACTTGCCCACTGTTCAACGACTGGCTGAATGATGGTCTGTGCCGTCTGCCAATCTTGCCCGGCTTCTATTTCGTCGAGGTATAACAGCCTAAGCAATAAGCCATCTAGCCCAGTCAAAAGCTGTTGTGGCGTGCGGTCATTAAAAATCGATGGGAAAACCCGATCATCGTCATTGGGCAGCCCCATAATTTGTGTCAGCTCCTCCACCACACAGGCCACGAGTTTCCCTTTGGAGCGTGCTAAATCAACGGGAATAACAACCGCTGCATGATGAATCGTGCCATCTTGATTGATTCGAAAGTTAGCCGCACACACGGCATCATGTAATGGTGAGACATCGGCATTGTTAAACTGTTTGCGCGCATCATCTAAAAAACGTTCATGATTGGTGAACATAATCGTTAGATTGGCACGCTGCGAAGTCGGCGTTGGGATAAAGTCGATCCCGGTTAGCGTCTCCAGATGTGCAACATGATATGTGACAAGGTCGTCGTGTAACTGGCTCGCACTGATCGGATGCGCCACATGATAGCGGATCGGGCCATCCCACTTGCGGACGCCTTGTTCACCTTGCACATACTCGCTCTGAAATGCGATACGATAAAATGCCTCAACAATATAATCAGGCGACTGCCAAGCCTGTTGGTTTGCCATCACAGGCGTCACGGTTAAGCAAAAGCCTAATAATATTGCCCGCAGTAAAAGGCGCGAGTATGAGTGACTCACAGCATTACTCCCAATATCGAATCCCCTAGCTAGCATAGCCACGAAATTACAACGCTTAAATCATTTTTTAACACACGCTAGCGCTGTCTTTTATTTTGTGCACATAACGTAAAAATCGAACACCAGTTCCACTTTTCTAGACACTTTTTGAACCAAATCCTCATTATCACTGCTCGAAAACCCGCTTGATACGCACACGATGGATAGTAACCAAGGATGTTTAACTCGTTGTAGTATGAAGAGGACACTATGCGTAAAACGCTACTCGCTTTAACCCTTCCATTAGCGATACCTGCTCAGGCTGCCAATGTGGTCGACGCCTCAAGCTTAGACTTGAGCGCGGCATTAAATGATGATCAACCTCGCACGATGGTGGCCTCATCGCCAGCATTAAGCTTTCGTGAAAAGTCACGCCTACAAGTGGGCAACAAAGCCTTAGTGCGCAAGCAGCAGCTACATCATGGCGTTCCCGTTTACGGTTATTCGGTGGTTGAAAATACCGCCGCACGCGGCTTTGCGCCCAGCGTTAAAGGTGACGTTGTCACTGATATCGAACAAGATATCGGTGGTACACTCCCCATGATTAATCAACAGCAGGCTATCGCGATTGCACAAGGCCAGACTCACCAAGGCAGTCAGCATTTTCACCAAGCGGATGCAAACACAGAGCTTTTGGTCTGGCTGGATAAACAACAAACAGCCCGCCTGGTCTACAAAGTCGACTATCTCGCCAGCGACGATGGTCACCCATCGCGTCCGATCAAAATTATTGATGCGAAGTCTGGCGATATTCTCGACAGCTGGGACGGCATCGCGCACCTAGAGGCGGGTGGCCCCGGCGGTAACCAAAAGAGCGGCCGATTTAATTTCGGTCCCAATACCCAGCTAGGCAGTTTTGAGGTCAACCGCTACTGCCAAATGGATAGCCCCAACGTGGTGACATTAAACATGAATAACCGCGAATGGGGCGGAGAGGTTCATCAGTTTAATTGCCCACAAAACACCTACCGTCAAGTCAACGGTGCTTATGCGCCAATGAATGATGCGCAGTTTTTTGGTCAGAAAGTATTTGATATGTACCAAGACTGGCTCGGTATACGTCCGATTCGACAGAAACTCACCATGCGCGTCCACTACGGTCAAGGTTACGGCAATGCCTTTTGGGATGGCCGGCAAATGACCTTTGGTGACGGTAATGGCAGCATGTATCCCCTCACCACGTGGGATGTCATTGCTCACGAGGTGAGTCATGGTTTTACCGAGCAAAACTCAGGACTTGAGTACCGTGGTATGTCCGGTGGGATGAATGAATCATTCTCGGATGTCGCCGCAGCGGCTCTGGGACAGTACGTGTTTGGTGAGTTTAACTGGAAAATGGGTGAATACGTGATGAAGCATAGCGAAGCCATGCGTTATTTCATTAACCCAAGCCAAGATGGACGCTCCATTGGTCATGTCGACCGCTATTACTCTGGCATCGACGTGCACTTTAGCTCAGGTATCTTCAACAAAGCGTTTTACCATCTCGCCACCAGCGACCAATGGAATATCAAAAAGGCCTTTAAGGCATTTGCGACAGCGAATCAGCTTTATTGGCGTCCGAATTCCAGTTTCCAACAAGGTGCGAATGGGGTTTGCGAAGCCGCTAAAGATCTTAACTACCCAGCGGGTGCAGTGAGTCAGGCCTTTGCCGAAGTGGGCATTCAAACTCAGGGCTGCCAAGGGACGGAAGGAAACCCTAAGCCAGACCCAGAACCACAACCTGAACCAGAGATTTTGCCGCTGACGCTCGATCAGCCCGTGCAAATCCAAGGGCGTGCGGGCGCTGGTTACCAGTTCGTGGTAAAAAATGCGCCTCGCGGCACCGTTTGGCTACAAACCTATCGTGGTCACGGCGAAGTAGACTTATATGCCGCGGTAGGTCGCCCTGCAACTGTCAATGACAACGATTGCGCCTCAACCAATGCAGGCAACGAAGAGTACTGTGGCTTTAGCCAAATTCAGGGCATGGCTCTGCACGTCACGGTGGTGGGGGCGCGTGACTATGCGACCAACGTATTAGCACGCCTTGACGATCGCGGGGTTGAGACCAACCGCTGTACCAATATGCCGACTTGGGGTGGATACAACTATTATCCAGCAGGCGTCACCGTTCAGTATCAAGGGCATCTATTCCAGGCCACGCAAGACAACTGGAGCATAGACCCTTTCACTAACCAATGGGTTTGGCAGTATCAAGGCAGCTGCCAAAGCTAAGTGCTCTGCGGCCGACCTTTTGTCGGCCGCTTTATTTGAGTTAACACCGTCTCACGTTACTCTAAGAGTGTGATCCCCTAGCGATTCTTTCCGTCAATGCCTCACCTAACGTCACTGCGCCACTCGCATTACAGTTTTATTGCATCTATGTTAATGATTATTGGTCATAATCTAGCAACGTAGAGGCGATAAATGCGACTAACCGCGTTGAGTCATACTTGGCAGTGGCGCTTTTTGGCCACCCTCTTATTTTTGCTGCCCTCCCTCACATGGGCAGCGAACACGGACGCGTCTTCGCTCCATACCCTCACAATGTTAATGGGGCTGCTCGGTGGCCTGGCGCTGTTTTTATACGGCATGGATAAAATGTCCAAAGCACTAAAAAACGCCGCTGGAAGCCGACTTAAAGCCTTGTTAGCCAAACTCACCACTAACCGAGTCGCCGGTGTCTTCACAGGGGCCGGGGTGACCGCAACCATTCAGTCTTCCTCTGTCACGACTGTGCTGCTCATCGGGTTTATTTCTGCGGGGTTAATGTCGCTCGCGCAAGCAACAGGCGTGATCATGGGTGCCAACATCGGGACAACCATTACCGCCCAAATTGTCGCCTTTAAAATCACTCAAGCCGCCTATCTGATGGTTGCCGTCGGCTTTTTTATTCAATTTACCGCCAAGGCCGATAAAACCAAGCAATACGGTAAAATGCTATTCGGGTTGGGATTGATCTTTACGGGGATGAACGTGATGAGTGAGGCAATGTCACCGCTGCGCGATTATCAGCCGTTTATTGATACCATGGCGAAAATGCACAATCCTTTTTTTGCCATTCTACTGGCGGCCCTGTTTACCGCGCTAGTGCAGTCTTCATCTGCCACAACCGGGATTGTCATCGTCCTAGCGGGGCAAGGCTTTATCTCCCTCGAGGGCGGGATCGCATTAGCGATGGGTGCCAACGTCGGCACCTGTGTGACCGCCCTCCTCGCCGCGATTGGGAAATCGCGAGAGGCTAAACAAACCGCCAGCGTACATATTCTGTTTAACATTATCGGGGTGTTGGTATGGCTTCCATTGATCAGTGTGTTGAGTGATTGGAGCGTCGCACTGTCGCCAAGTCATCCTGACCTCACGGGGGTTGAGCGCTTAGGCGCGGAATTGCCTCGCCAAATTGCCAATGCCAACACCCTATTCAACGTCGTCAATACATTGGTCATGTTGCCGTTTGTCGGCGGGTTTGTTTGGCTCGCCAAGAAAATCATCCCCAAAAAACCTAAGCCTGTCCCAAGTGAACGCCCGAGTGTTTCACCCAAATATCTCTCTAAAGAGCTGCTGATGACACCCGATATCGCCATGGATCAAGCCCAGCTCGAAATTGGCCGCATCGGACGCCGGGTTTGCAATATGATGAATACGCTCCCCCCTCTCACTTCTCAATTAGCCTCCCAGCGAGAGCGAGATGCGGCGACTCATGCATTAGAAAAAATCGACGAGCTTGAGCATCAAGTCGATATTTTGCACGGACATGTGCTTTTTTATCTCGGTCGATTGCGTAAAGAGCCACTCACACAAGCACAGAGTGACCGACAGATCACCCTGATTAGCATTACTGATAAACTCGAGAGCATTGCTGACCTGATTGAGGACACTTTGGTTCCTATCATGGATAAATCACTGCATGCCGAGATCGATATCAGCGATGAGATGCGGGAGACCCTTGATACGATTCAAGATAAAGTCACTCACGCACTGCTAGATAGTGTGAATGCCATTCGGCGTGGCGATAATAACCGCGCGAAACAAGTACTGCACACCAAACGTGCGCTCAACGCCCTATTAGATAAAGTGTTGGCTCACCAAGCCGAGCGCTTGATCGAGCATGATGCCAACCGTCTACAGCTATTCAGCATTGAGATGGAGTGGACTGAGTCTTTGAAACGTGTGTATACAGTGACAAAACGTATCGCCAAATTACACCTGCGCGAAAAAGACTCGCAATGATACATTACTGGCAAATTTTTAAGAGAAAACGGAACCAAGCCCTAATTTTTAGGCTTATTAAGCCCATAGTGTCGGGAAAATAGTTATAACGGCTCCGCCTAAAAACATCTAGGAGCTTGAAATGTATACACTATTTCCTTCCCGACCCAAACCGCTATCGGCACTCATTGCGCTTGCCGCCTTTAGCAGCACCAGTGCATGGGCTAGCGCTCAATGTGATATTGCCGATTTGGCGGCCAGTAATGCACCTATCGAAGCGATTATGAGTGCTGAACGCGGTTGCTTTACCAGCTGGTATGACACCGCGTCTATTCGATATAACAATCTCTACCAAGAAGCCTTTGTAGGTAAAGTGGCACAGCGTTTATCGCAGACCATTACCCATTATCAGGGTGATGACAGCCAAGCTCGCCAAATTGCTAATTTAGCCGAGTACGTACGCGCGGCCTACTATGTACGCTTCTACGGTGACAAAGCGAACGCTGATTTTTCTGATGCGCTAGACGATCGCCTCGCGGATACCATCAATGCATTTTTACGCTCGCCTTACGCCACGGCAAAAGGTCGCGCCCAAGCCGATGCCTTGCATGGCTTAACGCTGATGGCCGACAGCATCAAGCGCTTGCCGCAGACTCTAGACCTACAAATTCAACTGCTGGAAAACCTCAACCCAGACCGCCTAGACGACCGCCGTTACGCTGATGCGCTCAACAACCTTTTCCGTGCCATGGCAGGCCACCAGTCTCGTCAAGCCTTTTACGATGTGCTCGCCGCCGATCTCTCCTTGATTGACCGCCTTTATCAGTTCGTTGTCAATCATCCTCAGCTATCCAATAGCGACCATGGGGCGTTATTGGTATCAAACACTGTCCGCGAAATGGGACGGCTATTGATGGCCCCCCAAGCCAGCGTGCGAGATCGTGTGATTAGCCATTATCGTGATCTATTACCGCGTTTCCCGCTAGGCGGCAAAAACGACGCCGTATGGGTGGGCATGGCAGAAATGGTGGATGCTTACGCCCCCGACAAGGTGACGGAATTAGGTTTGTCTGATGCCAAAGCAACACTAGAAGCCAAAGTGGTGCCTTATCGCCATCAATGTGATGGCCCGGCCATTATTCGTTCACAAAGCATGACACAAGCGCAATCGCAGCAGGCATGTGAAAGCCTGCACGATAAAGAAGTGGCCTTTCATCAAACCGTGAACTCAGGTTATCAAGCGGTCGCCGACGATCTGAACGACAGCGTTGAAGTCGTGGTGTTTGATAACCCATCGGACTACAAAACCTATTCAGCCTTTTTGTTTGGTAACTCGACCGATWATGGCGGCCAATACCTAGAAGGAAATCCTGCCGATCCAGACAACCAAGCCCGTTTTATCGCTTACCGCAATGATAATGGTCAATCGCTTTCGATTTGGAACCTCGAGCACGAGTATGTTCATTATCTCGATGGGCGCTTTAATATGTATGGCGACTTTAACGACGTACTTCGCCACGGCCACACCGTATGGTGGCTAGAAGGCTTTGCTGAATACATGGCCCATGGCGATGACTATGCCGACGCCATACGCTTGGGCAAAGAAGGCGGCTATTCACTCAGTGACGTATTTGCCACCACCTATCAGCACGATGTGAACCGCGTTTATCGCTGGGGATATTTGGCGGTACGCTTCTTGTTTGAAAAGCACCCAGAAGCTGTCAATGCGTTGCTCGCAGCCGGCCGAGCTGGACACTTTGAAAAATGGTCGAACTTGGTAAAGGATTATGGTGAACAGTATGGTCCCGCATTTTCACAATGGCTGACCACGCTGGATAGTTCAGATAGCGGCGAGCCGCCTCATCCTGATCCCGAGCCAGAGCCGGAACCAGAACAACCAGACGTCACAACCCTGTCTCTAGGTCAAACCGTTACCATTAGTGGACAAGCCTACAGTGAGCACCTGTATCAAATTGACCTTACCCAACCTGCTAGCGCGCTGACATTTAGCATTGAAGGACAGGGCAATGCCGATCTCTACGTGGCGAAAGATCGTCAAGCGCACTATTACGATTTTGACGCCACCGAGTGGAACCAGACAAGTAATGAAACCGTGACCCTTAACGATGTAGAGCCAGGCCGCTATACCTTAAGTGTCACCGGGCGCGGTGACTTTACCGATGTCACCCTTAAAGTGAATGCGGAAGGCCAAGTGCAACCCGAGCCAACGCCAGAACCACAGCCTGAAACGCCAGCTGGCACCGATGACTTGCGCCCGATGCAACTTAACGTCGCCAGCCCCAACAGTATTAGCGTTTATCAACGTCGCTACCTATATGCCGATGTGCCAGAAGGCGCAACCAAAGCGCAAGTGTGGGTCATGGCGGATGGTGACGCGGGAAACCTGAGCGTATTCGCCGCCGAGGATTACTGGCCAACGCAAGCGCAAAATCAAGCCGTTTCAGACGTGCCGGGCAGCAACCAGTATATCGAGGTCGATTTACGTGATCAGCAACGTCTGCACCTACTGCTCACGGGCGATGGAAGCCGAAGCCAAACCGATGTGCGTGTTTATTTTCGTTAGCGTTAAGCGTTAAGCGTTAAGCGTTAAGCGTTAAGCGCCATGGTATCAAGCGCCACCACCGAGTGGCGCTTTTTTATATACTGCGACACGATTGCGTTTAACTTTGTGATTATTGACCTAATGATTATGGCACTTATTGCACAATACGCTATATAATATTGAGTGTTTACTCAAAACAAGTTGGCTAAAACAATGAAAAATATATATCGCGCATTACTCATGCTGGCGGCCATATTTTCCGCTTCGGCCTTCGCCGCGATCGGCTCGTATAAGGTGGTACTGATTCACGGCTTTCAGCCTGATCAACTGCAAAGCCGCCCCGATCACGATCAGGTCGCGCAAGATGGCTCAGACTACTGGCAAGATTACTGGCTGCAGTACGCCGATGCCCGTATCGATTGGCCCGCCCACGAACGCATCGAAGGAAAGATTGCCTCAGATTATCTATGGCCTGCATTAAAAACGCTTTCAGAGCAAGAAACCTGTCTGTCCGGCTGCCTTTTAGTCACCCACTCTACCGGCGACTTGGTCGCGCGCTACCTGTTAGATAATCAAGAAAACTGGCTGACCAACGCAGGGCTCGAACCTCTTAATATTGTCGGTACCTTTGACTTCGCCGGTGCGGGTGGCGGCGTTGAGTTGGCCAATATCGCGGTGAATGTTACCGAAGGCGGCGGTTGGCTCAATCATGCCATGAAAAAAGCCGTGTCACTATGGATGGGACAACTCCCCAGCAAAGGCAATATCGGCGTACTGAACGACTTGAAAGTGGCCAACGCGCGACAACTCGCGATGTGGCCTGATAACCGCGTACCGCGTATTCGTTTTGTCGGAAATGGCTCTGACTTCTTGGGGGCGACATCTCCCTTTATTCCAGGCAGTGATGATGGAGTGGTTGCCGCACACTCCGCCTGTGGCGCTGCCGATGCCGATGCATTTGATAGCTGTTCGACCGCGATTGAGTTCGACGGCCAGTTAGATTATGTCCACAAAGGGGTTAGACGTTTTATGCCCTCGCACTATCCACTGTTGATGGGCGACAAATACAGCCATCTCACTATCTTTAACCCTTGGCACAAGGGGAAAGTGACGGCAACCGATCCAGAGCTTGTGCTCGGCGATCAGTCTCGTATCGCCGTCGAGACCGTTGACGAAGATGGCTGGTTCGGCAAGAAATACCGCTTTGTCCGTGATTCAGACCGTGACACCTTGTCAGAGCTGGTCCATGCTCTTCCACAATAATTTCGGATACACTGTGACGTCATTAACAAAGCTGCCCTTTCATCGATACAAGGGCAGTAGGACGACTGATTCGCTTTTCTTTCCTGTGCTACCGTGCCTGTAACACATTAATTAGGGGCTACTATGACTCGACTGCTACTCGCAGTAACCTTGGTCGTATCCATTGGCATTACTGCCTACCTATGGCTTGATACTCCCGGCGCGCCGCCCACCAAAATGACGGCTGAACAGAGCATTCAACAGCCATCGCCCGACGTTGCCGAATACGAGCCATCGACGCCAGCGTCTACCCCTCGAAATGCGCAATATCGTCCAGAAGAACCCGATATCGAGCAAACCTCGATGGCACCGACACTGAGCTACATTGCGGCCGACTATGCAGAGCAAATCCAGCACCCCTCCTATTCGATCCCTATTCCATCGAAGCAAAGCCCTTATCTACACTGGAATCGATATGTCTCGACGCCGATGCCGATCCTCGATGGCTCGGTAAAAGCAGCATTAAAGCTCAACCAATACCGCTACTTTTATCCGGAAAACATTCAAGCCTCACTGATCACCCCGGCCTCTTTTAATCACGCGACTGTGTCAGTCATTGATGTCGAGGCTAATCGGGAATTGACCCGCTTCAATGTGACAGAGACACAGTGGAACATTGAACCCAAAGCTGACTGGCCCATTGAGCTTCGCCTCAAAGCGGCTCTCAATTTTAATGGGGGCGACGACGTGCTCACTGCCGACTTTCGTCTTTATCAACCTATTGCGGAAGTGAAAGGGGTGAAGCCGGTTTTCGGCCGCGGGCCAGATATGGTGATACCACTGGTTTTGGATATCGACAAAAGCGGTATTTACCGAGTACGTGCCAATCTATTTACTGCTGACGATCAACCCGTTGCGGCATTAACCAGTAAGACACGCCTCAGTGAAGGAGAGCAAACTCTGGCGCTACGCGCGTTCAAAGCCGCAATGCGTGGCTATGGCGATGAATGGCAACTGAAAGACGTGGTCATTGAGCGAATGTCCGGTTATCCCGGTGAACGGGCACAATTTGGCATCAGCCCACAAGACTATTATTCACTCGGTACTTTCGATACCGGACAATTATCCGACGAGCCCTATCAAATGTCCGAGCAAGAGCGGATGCAACTCGAGTTTTTACAACACGCCGCGCGTTAGCGTTGAACACGATGACGATCTGGGTGGCTTATTGAGCATTCGCCCATTCGCGTGCCGTTGCAATACAGCGACGCACCACTTGGGCAGTATTCGTGCGTTGCCAAGCCAGCACCACTTGGCTACTCAAAGGCATCTGTACCAGCGACAGCACTGACACGTGGTCGCTCAACTGGGTGGTTAGCGAAGCGGGAACCAAGGCCACGCCAAAACCCGCGGATACCATTGCGGTTGCGGAATGGAGTTGTGGCGCAAGCGATGCAGAAGATGGTGTCAATCCTGCGCTTTTTAATGCATCAGATAACGCGTCATGGAGCCCAGGCCCGATATCACGAGGGAAGAGAATGATCGGATCATTGCCGAGCTGTGACAACGTCACGCTGTGACATGTCGCGAGAGGATGGTCAGCCGCGACAACCAGTTTAAAGGGATCATCAAATAAGGCGGTATGCGCCACATGTTCACTGGCATAACAAGGCAAACGTAAGAAAGCTAAATCCACCTCTTGTTGACGAAGTGTCTCCACTAATGATGGCATGGGCTGCTCGACCGGCTGAAAGTCGATATCGGGATGATGTTCTTGTAACCCTCGCACCAGCGCTAACACTTGTTGGCTGACGACCGTCGAGCTGGCAAAACCGAGGCGTATTTGATTACGTTCCCCGCGGGCAACCTGCTTTGTGCGCTGCACGGCTTGATCTAACTGACTGAGAATTTTTACCGCACCTTGATAAAGCACCGCTCCTGCTGGTGTCAACGACACACCTCGCGGTAGGCGCTCTAATAAGGGCACACCTATCTCTTGTTCTAGCTTTTTAATTTGCTGGCTCAGTGGCGGCTGAGCAATACCCAGTTTCTCAGCCGCGCGCGTAAAGTGCTGACACTCGGCCACTGTGACGAAATACCGTAAATACCTAAACTCCATCGTCATGCCTTAATGCTGCGCATTATCAACTGTTTGGATTCAATATCTTACCACGTTTTCCATGTGCCATATCTTTTAGATATCAAAACCAACGTTATTTGTATTGGTGTCTCTTTCTTCAACCTCGCATCATCAAGATTCGGTTTTAACCTAACTGACTTCGGTTTATAAGGACGCTTTATGAGCACCCAAACCTGCCACTGTGCAGAACATGTCGCCGCCGCCTATCTCAAGCATCACCAACAAACAGGAGAAGGTGAGATTTATCAAACCTCATTGATGAGTGCCTTGATTGATGGCGTGTATGAGGGCGAGACCACCATGGCCGACCTGCTCGAACATGGCGACTTTGGCCTAGGGACCTTTAACCAATTGGACGGTGAACTCATCGCCTTTGATCAGACGATTTTTCAACTACGCGGCGATGGTTCGGCAAGGCGCGCGGATCCTGAGCAAAAAACACCATTCGCCGTTATGACCTTTTTCAAACCAGACATTACACAACAGTTTGATCATCCCATGTCGCGCCAAGAGCTGCACGACGTAATCGACACACTGGTGCCAAGTGACAACCTGTTCTGTGCCGTTCGAATTGATGGCGCCTTCGAGCATGTGCGTACGCGCACCGTGCCCAAGCAAACACCACCATACAAGCCCATGCTCGAGGCCATCGATGCCCAACCAGAATTTCGTTTTGATCACGTTAATGGCGTAATTGCTGGTTTCCGTAGCCCGCAATATACCCAGGGCATCAATGTCGCGGGCTATCACGAGCACTTTATCACTGACACTCGCGCAGGCGGCGGCCATGTCCAAGACTACGAGTTGGCATGCGGCACCTTGCAAATCGGCCGCGTCTCCAAGTTGGTGATTGACCTCCCCACCAATGCGGAATTTTTGGGCGCGAACTTAACACCAGACAATATTCACGCCGCTATCGAACAAGCAGAAAAATAATATCACCTCCCATAGGGAGCTAACCTCACGAGGAGCCCAACATGACAACAACAACGCATTGGGACACAGGCGCACAACTGGTCGCAACCCACTTAGAACGCCAAGGCGTCGAGTATATTTTTGGTATACCTGGCGCAAAAATTGATCGCCTCTTTGATGCGATTGAAGATACCAATATCAAAATGATCCCGGTCCGCCATGAGGCGAATGGCGCCTTTATGGCCGGTGTTATTGGCCGCTTAACCGGTAAAGCGGGCGTCACCATGGCAACGTCCGGCCCGGGCTGCACGAACCTGGTGACTGGACTGGCGACTGCTAATTCTGAAGGCGATCCTGTGGTTGCTTTAGGTGGGGCGGTGAAACGTGCCGATCAACAAAAACAAACCCACCAAAGCCTAGATACCGTCAGCATTTTCAATTCGGTTACCAAATACAGTGCCGAAGTCCAAGCCGGTTCAGCGACCTCTGAAATCCTTGCCAACGCTTTTCGTGCAGCGGAAAGCGGTCGCCCGGGTGCCGCGTTTGTCAGTTTACCTATGGATATTCTTAACCAACCGGTCGACAGTGGCGTGCTCGCGCCTTCATTCCCGGCACCATTAGGGATGGCTGATAAGCGCTCTATCCGCGAAGCGGCCAACAAAATCAAAGCGGCGCATAATCCGGTATTCTTACTGGGGTTACAAGCCAGCCGTCCTGAAAATGCCGCAGCTATTCGCGCCCTACTCAATCGTACTCAGCTTCCCGTCATCGGGACCTATCAGGCTGCTGGTACCGTCGACATCACCTACTATCAGCGCTTTGCGGGTCGGGTCGGCTTATTTAATAATCAACCCGGTGATCTCTTGTTAGCGAACGCTGATCTGATCGTCACCATTGGTTTTGGCCCAATTGAATATGATCCAGAGCTTTGGAACACGCAACACACCGATATTATCCATATCGATGTGGCACCAGCAGAAATTGAGCACTATTACCGCCCTAGCGTGGAGCTCGTTGGCCAGATTGAGCCCACCCTTAATGCGCTCACCGAACAACTCGATCATCAATGGCTTATGCCCGAATCAACAGTTGATTTACTTGAAGAAGTGGCCCACCAGCGCCAAGCTATTCGAGCATACAGTCGTTCACACCAAGATTTTGCCATGCATCCACTGCATTTGATTAAAGCCATGCAGGATGTGATCACTCCAGACACCACCTTGTGCTTAGACATGGGCAGCTTCCATATTTGGATTGCGCGCTATCTTAATTGCTTCCGCTCTCGGCAATTATTGGTCTCTAATGGCCAACAAACCATGGGCGTCGCCTTGCCGTGGGGAATTGGCGCGAGCTTGCTCAACCCCGACCGTAAAGTGGTGTCCGTGTCCGGAGACGGTGGATTTATGCAATCGAGCATGGAGCTTGAAACCGCAGTCCGCCTCAAATGCAACTTGTTACACATTGTCTGGGTGGACAACGCCTACAACATGGTAGAGATGCAAGAAGTCAAAAAGTATCAGCGCTTTTCTGGTGTGAAATTTGGCCCGATTGACTTTAAAGCCTACGCCGAGTCCTTTGGCGCTAAAGGCTTTGCGGTGACACGACAAGAAGATTTAGTCACTCAACTGAAACAAGCCATGGATACCCAAGGCCCAGCTGTTATCGCCATTCCCGTGGACTACAGCGACAACTTTAAGCTCATGGCCCCACGCGAGGCCGGCAGTATGGATCCGGTATTCGCCTGATCAAACAGACATAAAGGAGAACACAATGAAAGGTATTAACCAAAAAGTCGCATTGATTACCGGTGCCGCCAACGGTATTGGCGCCGCGATTACCGACCGCCTTTATCAAGAAGGCGCCAAAGTGGCCATTGCGGACTGGAACCAAGCGGCATTAAATGACACAGCTGCAAAATACGATGCTGATCGCGTCTTGAAGCTCTCTGTCGATGTGTCAGATCCAAAAGCGGTAGAAGCCATGATTCAAGAAGTGGTGTCTCACTTTGGTCAGTTAGATATGCTGATCAATAACGCTGGGGTGCATACACCTGGCTCGGTGATTGACGGCACATTGGACGACTGGGAAAAAGTATCAGGTGTCGATATTGATGGTGTGGTTTTTTGCGCTAAATACGCCATGCCTGAGTTAATAAAAACCAAAGGCTCGATGGTAAATACGGCGTCAGTATCAGGCCTGGGCGGTGATTGGGGCGCGGCTTTTTACTGTGCTGCAAAAGGCGCGGTTGCGAATCTAACACGTGCCATGGCACTCGATCACGGCCTTCAAGGGGTGCGTATTAATGCCGTTTGCCCGAGCTTAGTCAAAACCAATATGACTAATGGCTGGCCTGAATCGGTGCGGGAAAAGTTCAATGAACGTATCGCACTAGGTCGTCCAGCAGAGCCTGAAGAGGTTGCTTCTGCGGTAGCATTTCTTGTCAGTGACGATGCGTCATTTATTTCCGGTGTTAATCTCCCCGTCGACGGGGGTGCCACCGCTTCGGATGGTCAACCTAAGATCGTCTAATAAACCATCAAGCGTCCCGATGCGTGTGTGTTATCGGGCGCTTTTTTAATGGTGCGCCATGACGAACACGCGCGAACCGTTAAGCAAGGTGAAAATCAATCACAAACAACGGCGGGCGTTCTGGGTAGATTTGCAAAATCAGCGCATTCAAGTCGGAAAGTGACATCCCCTCTTGTTCAGCATGGCGAGCATTAATGTCCTCGAACGCTAGCGGAGCAACGCTGTCGATCACAATGTCACATACATAATGATCAGTTTCTAGCTGATATACCGCGACGCGCGAACCGGGTTGATAGTGACTTTCAGATTCATCGCGAATGGTGATGGTTTTAACACCGGCGGCCACCATGGGCGTTAAGGTGGAGAAAAAGGTGATTTTGGTCGGGGCAGTCATGTTGCTTTCTTCCAAAACTGTATTGGTCTATGGTGCGATACGATTAAAAACGCCCGCGAACACTTGCACGCGAGCGTTTCATGCCTTGCGGCGTTACGCCATCATCGGCACCAATACAAGGGTGCCAATAATCACGGTAATTAACCCGCAGAGGACCGGCACCGAGGTGCGCTTAACCACCTCAAACGGGCTGAGTTTTGCCATCCCAGATGTCGCCACAATCACTCCAGACACCGGCGATATGGTTCGGCCTAAGTTAGAGGCTTGCAGCATAGGGATAATCAAAAATGCCGGATTGAGGCCCATTTTCGCTGCCAAAGACGGTGCTAATTCAACAAACGCATAGAAAGGTGCATTTCCAGAGCCAGTGGCAACAGCGGCTGCGACGGTGAGTAAAGTAAGCAGCATCATCAATGCAATACCGCCTGCCCCAGCGCTTTCTGCTAAGCCGAGTAAGTTGTCAATCGCACCAATTGACATAAGGCCTTGTGCAAATACCCCTGCAGCGACTAACAGCATCACCACGCCTTTAAAGGCATCCGCCATCCCTTCATAACACGCATCCAGATCTTCTAACGTTTTGCGACCATTAAAACGTTTGGTGGCGAAGTCGACGAGCGCACCTAAAAAGATAGAGAGCACCACAATGGTGTAGATATCTAGATAGAGGCCCGGAATGGTTTCACCGTTAAATAAAAACACCCCAATGATAGGCAGAAAAGGTAAGGCGGCGTAATAACCTGGCGCGTGAGTTTCTATCTCGGAGACGTCCACACGCTCCATCGGCGTGTTTTCTTTGTTATCCAGGTATTTATTCCAAAAGTACGCCGCGGCGGCCATCACAATAATCGCACAAATAGAGACCGGCAATACGGTTTCGACCGCAAACACGTGGAGCGGTAAGCCTGCTTTTTCCGCTGCAATCACCACATCGCCCGAGGTGGGTGAAAGTATAATCGCTGCAGGAGACGCGCACACTGCTGTCGCGGCGGGACGAGAAATGCCCATCGCAGTCWTCATCGGGAACAAGGTGGCCATCAGCAGGACCCCCAACCCAGTGGCAGAGCTGACCGCCAGCGACATCAAACAGGCCACGATGTAAGCCGCCACCAGCAGCACATAGGGTGACTTGATCACCGAGAGCGGCTTAGAGAACTGTTTCACCACGACGTTGTTGGCACCAATGTGCGACATATAGGCCGCAAAGCCGCACAACAACATAATTTGCATCCCGAGACCACCACCCCGGTATTGCAGCATGTATTTCACGTATTCAAGCGAGTCGGTAAACAGCTTGCCCGTCGACGTCAATTTAGCCGGCAGGACACTGTGCCCAATTAGCCCTGTGATAATCAGTAATAAAATCCCTGCGGTTAGCAAGGTACTTGCAGGACGATAACCTTTGACAATGAAGTAACCCACGGCCACTGTTACAACTAGCCCAATGAGCAGCTCTAGCATAATTCACTCCGCCAGATGGTAAAGATAAAAGAATTGGATGGAATTTACTCAGCTCACTGTACTAAAACCCTGCATGTAGCACGACAACAACCAAGCCCTGACTTGATTTAAGACAAATAAAAAGCCGCCTATCAATGAAAGGCGGCTTGGTGATCACAATTTGTAACGATTAAATCATTGCTTAGCGACCAGATCAAAACGATCAGCGTTCATCACCTTCACCCACGCCGCCACGAAATCGTGTACGAACTTGGCTTGGTTATCATCTTGCGCGTAAAACTCGGCATAAGCGCGTAAAATGGCGTTAGAGCCAAACACTAAATCGACGCGGCTCGCCGTCCACTTCACTGCTCCCGAATTACGCTCAATGATCTCATAGCGGTTACGGCCGACAGGTTTCCACTGATACGCCATGTCCGTCAGGTTGACGAAAAAGTCATGACTAAGCTCACCGACCCGATCGGTAAATACGCCTTCCGGGGCACTACCATAGTTGGTGCCAAGCACACGCATACCACCCAGTAGTACTGTCATTTCAGGTGCTGTGAGTCCCATCAATTGGGCACGGTCGAGCAGTAACTCTTCAGGCTGAACGGTGTAGTCCTTTTTCAACCAGTTACGGAATCCATCTGCAACCGGTTCTAACACCTCAAACGAAGCAATATCGGTTTGCTCCATGGTCGCATCACCGCGGCCAGGTGCGAAGGGGACGTCGACGGGGACGCCAGCCGCTTTTGCCGCTTCTTCGATGCCTTGGTTGCCTGCCAGCACGATGGTATCGGCCAAACTAATCTGGTGCTTCTGGGCAATATTGCTCAGCACGTTGACTACCTTCGCCAAACGCTCCGGCTCGTTCCCGAGCCAATCTTTTTGCGGTGCTAGGCGGATCCGCGCGCCGTTCGCCCCACCCCGCTTATCGGATTGGCGATAAGTCCGTGCGCTATCCCATGCGGTGGTCACTTTCTCTGCCAACGTCAGGTCACTATTGGCAATATCTGCTTTTACCGCTGCCACGTCATAATCGGTACGTCCTGCAGGCACGGGATCTTGCCAAATCAAGTCTTCACTCGGCACATCTGGGCCGATGTAACGTGACTTGGGCCCCATATCGCGGTGCGTGAGTTTAAACCAGGCTTTAGCAAAGACGTCTGCCAGGTAGTCAGGGTCTTGATAAAAGCGTTCAGAGATTTTGCGATAGGCCGGGTCCATTTTGAGTGCCATATCGGCATCGGTCATGATGGGGTTACGACGAATCGAGGGGTCTTCAACATCAACAGGTTTATCTTCTTCTTTGATGTCGATAGGCTCCCACTGCCAGGCACCCGCAGGGCTTTTCTTCAATTCCCACTCATAGTTAAACAGGAGATAAAAGTAGCCGTTATCCCATTGCGTGGGATGGGTAGTCCAAGCCCCTTCAATGCCACTGGTGACCGTATCGCGACCAATGCCGCGCGCTTGGTGGTTATTCCAGCCTAAGCCTTGCTCATCAACGTCGGCCGCTTCAGGCTCAGGTCCTAATACGCTCGCATCGCCATTGCCGTGACATTTACCCACGGTATGGCCACCGGCAGTTAGCGCGACGGTTTCTTCATCATTCATCGCCATGCGCTCAAACGTGACACGCATATCATGGGCAGTTTTGAGCGGATCTGGGTTGCCATCTACCCCTTCAGGGTTAACATAAATCAGCCCCATCATCACTGCGGCAAGTGGATTTTCGAGATCGCGTGCGCCAGAGTAACGGCTGTTCTCTGCATCACTTGGGGCCAACCATTCTTTTTCTGCGCCCCAATAAGTATCCTTCTCTGGATGCCAAATGTCTTCACGCCCAAACGCAAACCCGTAGGTTTTTAGCCCCATCGATTCATACGCCAGCGTGCCCGCGAGCAAGATCAAATCTGCCCAACTAATTTTGTTGCCGTATTTTTTCTTAATCGGCCATAGAAGGCGACGGGCCTTATCGAGGTTGGCGTTATCCGGCCATGAGTTTAAAGGCGCAAAACGTTGATTACCGGTCGCACCGCCACCGCGGCCGTCGGCAATGCGATAGCTCCCCGCGGAGTGCCACGCCATGCGAATCATCAAACCGCCATAATGTCCCCAGTCGGCAGGCCACCAAGACTGACTGTCGGTAAGTAGCGACTTAACGTCATTTTTAAGTGCGTCAATATCGAGTGTTTTTAGGGCTGACGGGTAATCAAAATCGTTATCAAACGGCGTTGATTTTGTGTCGTGCTGATGAAGAATGTCGAGGTTAAGTGCATTGGGCCACCAGGTTTTGTGTGCCATCTCTTCCGATGTTGCGCCACCATGCATCACAGGGCATTGGCCGCCCGACGTTGAGCGTTGCTGAGACATTGCTTTCTCCTTATGTTTTATCCATCAGTGCGAACGCTAAAACACCTGACTAGACCGCACTGAAGCTATCATTAGTTATTGCTAACTAAACATGAGTAACGTTAATAGATAATCACACAAAGCGCTAATCTGTTATGCCAATAATGTTAATAGCCAATAACTTATGAGCGACGCGCTAACTCACATTCACCATGCCCATTCGCGATTTTGAAGCACCACACGATAACMATCCAGATCTTCAAAGGTGCAGCCGTCTTTATCCCAGTAGCTATTGTAGCTCGGCACAGGTTTAAACCCAGCGGCTTCAATTTGTTGACAGGCAGCCTGCCATGCGGCGTGATCCGGCAAATAAAAAACCAGTAAATTCTCTTGTGAGGGCGCTGGGCCGACATGCGTGCCGCGATGATGCGTAAATTCAAGATGATAGTTGTGGTGTGGGTGACCAATAATGGCACCATCAAAATCATTATGGCCAGAAAACGTCGCCAATAGCTCAAACCCCAGCCCATCACAATACATGTTAGTAATATCGGCCAAATTGTCAGTGGGTCGTGCCACCCGCATCACGGTGTCTTTATCAATCATTGTGCTGGCTCCTCCGGCTCGCAATTCAATCTTTGCATCATGGTGATAGAGTCTGGGGTAAACCCCAGCGCTTGATAAAACGCCTGTGCATCCTGATTAAACGTCATCACTTCTAGTTTTATCACAGTGGCATGATTGTCTTTCGCCCATTGGGTACACGCAGCCATTAACGCTTTGCCCGCCCCGGTTCCACGAGCATCACGATCAACCACGATGGTATTCACATGACACATGGGATCGTCGACCAGATGAGGAATATGTTCAAACGACTCCAGCCTTGCCGACAAAAAGCCAATCACGTTGTGTTGATGCTCTGCCACCCAGAAGTACTTATCCTCTTCTTGCAGTGCTTGCTGCAAAAACGCCCGACCACTTGGGTCAGGCGTTGCAAACAGATGCGGCGCATGTTGATGATGCATGTCACCAATTTGTACATTCAGGGCGAAGATGGCATCCAAGTCCTCAACCGAGGCACGTCTCACTTGCATCCTTGTGTTCCTTTTCAAGTCTTGGGGTGTTCTGGCTCTCAACCGCCTGATGCCATTGTTTAGTCAAACTACAACACTAGATACTGGCCGATAAATCAGACTGATGCAGTGACTCTACCCACACCCTTGAAAGGAAACGTCAACTACTCGATGATTTGTGTCATGCCTGCCAAGTGGTGCCAATAGCCGTTGCAATCGTGGTTGAGCGGTTGCGGATTATTGCCTGCTTGGTTAGCACGGAATTTGTCTACCCAGTGCAAGGTGTCAAGCGACAGTGGGCTTAACCGCACCACATCCACCAGCCCTTGCATCGACGGTAAATCGTTAATGAGATTTGTGCACTGCCCGGACTGGGTTTGAATGCCGTTCAGCACAAATACCGCTTGACCCTCTTGTGACTCGGTTAACCGTCCATTGGGGTAGTTGAGGCAGCACAGCTCGCAGTCATCTTTGGCACGGTTTTCTGAGCGTGCAGTAAAACAGCGTGCCGAATAAGCCAGTGGTAAGTAACCATAGCCAGTCACCTCCACCTCAAACTGATCGCGAATACCCAGTGCATCGCAGCCGTTCAACATATTCACCAACCAATCGCGCGAAAGCTCCACCGGCATCACCCAGCGTGTCATGCCAAGGTCAACAAATTGCTTTAATGTTTGCGGGTTATAGCAATTGATGGCCGCCCCCACCACAAAGGGCTGCCGACGTTCGCTTAAAAATTGCACCGCGCTCACGTCATTCGCTTCAATGCGAATATCATCATTATCACAGTAGCGTTTTAGCATGCTCAGCTCTGAGGGCGCTTCAATCAGCGCCATGGTCGAGAGCACCACTTGTTTACCAGACTCGGCCAGCTCACGCGCGAGCCCGATCCAGTCTTTGGTTTTCAGCTCTCGCCGCTTAGCACAGACGGTTTCGCCGAGATAAATCACATCGGCTTGGCTATCTGCTGCCGCTTGATAAAAGGCTTCAACCTCAGCCTTAGGCCAGTAATACAGGATTGGCCCGAGAGAAAATTGCATCATAATTCCTTATTGCCACTTGCGATGGTAAGCACCCAAACTGGTTTGCACCCCTTCAGAAAGGCTATCGAGCGAATGCGCCCAATCCGGTGCAATATCAAACGCCTCGGGGTTTGCGACACAGCGATCAATCGCTTGACGCCATACCCGTGCAACCTGCTCCACATACGCAGGGCTGCGCTGACGACCTTCGATTTTGACCGATTTGATCCCAGCGCGATAAAGCTCAGGTAGGACACTTAAGGTGTTCAAACTGGTGGGCTCTTCCAGGGCGTGATAGCGGTTGCCGTCAACACAGAAACGACCTTTGCAGAGGGTAGGATACCCCGCTTTTTCATCGGCTTGGTAACGGTCAATCAAGACGCCGTTTAAGCGCGACTCCAACCCTTGCTCAGTATCTTGCCAGCGCACGAATGCCGCCGGTGAGCAAGCGCCAACGGTATTGGGCGACTGGCCGGTAAGATAAGACGATAAATAGCAGCGCCCTTCGGCCATAATGCACAGGCTGCCGAAGGCAAATACCTCTAAGTCAACATCGGTATCGCGTGCTAGTTGTTTAACCTGATGAATAGACAGCACCCGTGGCAATACCACTCGCTTAACGCCATATTGCTGCTGATAGAAACGGATCGCCCCAGCGTTAGTGGCGGATGCTTGAACAGAAAGGTGTATATCCAAATGGGGATAGGTGTTGGCGGCGTAATCTAAACAGGCCATATCAGCAAGGATCAGTGCATCAGCGCCATTTCCGGCGGCGCTATCAATCGCATATTGCCAGCGGCGCCAACCATCGGGGTGAGCAAAGGTGTTAATGGCAACGTGCAAGTCTTTGCCGTGGTCATGCACATACTGACTGGCACGCTGCAATTTGCTGTCGGTGAAGTTCAGCCCAGCAAAATGGCGCGCATTGGTATCATCTTTTAAGCCGACATACACCGCATCGGCGCCATGCTCGATCGCTTTTTTAACCGCCGGAATATTGCCCGCCGGACAAAGGAGCTCCATAACATTGCATTCCATTTTATGATTGTCCGGCTAAGATAAGGGCGTTGCCAGTGTGGGGGGTTGATATGTATCAAGCTCACTTCCCCATGAGGATAAAAATCGCGATAAATGACGCTGTTGCCACAAAAACCCTCCTCATTTTTGACTCGGATCCAATGGCAGCGCCTCCAACCTCGCTACTCTAGTGGCACTCAACCATTGGCACCAAAGGAAAGCCAAATGCTCGTTAACCCAATCACACAACAACCCCTTGCTCTGCCACTGCCTCAGCCAGCTCTGATTACACCAGGGCTAAAAGCGATCACTCAATTACCATATGGGCTGCAAGCTCAGGTACTGACGAAAGTCATGAATACCGCTTTTGCGGTACCGCTGGCAGAGGACGAGTTCGACTTTCTTGCTGGCCGTACTATTCGCATTGGATTGCGTGATCTCAACGCGAATTGGTTCGTGTCGCTGAACGAAGACAACCAATTATTAGTGAGTTTATCGGGGGAAGAAGACGCCAGTATCGAGGGAGATTGGTTAGCGTTTTTAAAAATGGCGACCCACTATTGCGATCCGGATACGCTGTTTTTCCAGCGCCAACTCAGTATCAGTGGTGATACCGAACTTGGGCTGCATGTGAAAAACCTGCTTGATAGCCTCGAAATCGACACCCTGCCCAAGCCGCTGGCACGCTCACTGACGTTAAGCCATCACTACCTCACTAAACTCGCGTTGTAGTGCACAAGCTGATGCGAGCTCATTGCCCAGCGTGCTCACCCGCCAACCAAGGTTGCGTGAGTGAGACCGTCTGGGCATCAAAATCGTACGCCATTAGCTACTCCTTTCGTCACCCGTTAATCGGTTACGTCCAGAAAATAGTACTGGCTAACGTCGCAAATAAAACCAAAAGATTCAAAAAGATGATGAGCGGCATGGTTGCTTTGATGGGTTTGTAGCAATAAGCAAGCGGCTTGGCGGGCACGAGCCTCCTTGAGAGCGTGCGAGATTAACGCCCGCGCGACACCTTGTCGCCGTGAATCCGGCTGCACGTACAAATCGTTAATAATTAAGCCACGGCGCGCCCTCGCCAATGAATACAAAGGCGTTAGGTGGACAAATCCCACCATGGAGGATTGGTAAGAAGCGGTCAATATACAAGTATCTTGCTCGCGCAACCGTTGCTCAGTAAACGCCCTTGTTTGGCTGAGCGGCGGACGAATCGCGAGCCAGCGCTGGTACTGGTCAAATAACACCATGAGGGCGTCTAGATTATTTAACTCCGCTTTTGCTATATGCAACATTCTCTCTCTACTACAGCGCTATGGTTACTTTTCAGTGTAAGCGCCGTCGCGACGTTCTGCTGTCAACACCTCAACAGACGAGCATAAAGAACAAAATGTATACCGTCACACTACGTTGAAATCGGTCACAGTATCTAGGTTGATATGAAAGCCAATCAAAAAAGTTATAGTGCATAAGGTAATATCAGTAAGGCGGCTAAACGCCGCCTCAGTATATGCTGGCCCCTGCAAGGGTATAAGATCGTTTGGCTAGGTCCGCGTTGCGGCGTGTTCTGATTACGCCATTGAGCGGGTGCGATACCACTTTACTGTAACAGGCGCGAGCTCTTTTAACGCGTTACGCACCATGACAAATGGCACTTTGATGAAGTAGAACGACATCAACACCATCATCATAGGATCTGCATAAACCGCATAATCCGACCAGGGTGAATGCGCCACTAACCAAGCACCTAGAAAGCCCAAGGTGACCGCCAGACTTAATAAGGTGTCCATTTGCCACTGGCGCGATTCCGCCTCCACCAACTGGCTTTGCCCTGCCCGGTTTTTACGTGCAATCATCCACCATCCGTAACCGCAACCCACCACGTTGACAATACCAAACAGTACCGCCAATGACGGGTTAACCGCACGTCCGCCTTCGACCAAGGAAGAAACCGCTTCATACAGAGAATAACTCACAAGCAGCATAATCACGGCGCCTTTAATGGCGACAACAAGCGGTGTCAGCAGCGCACGTGTGATCGGCCTTGCGTAACGCGAGTGGATATACCATGACGCTCCCAGTGACAACAAAGTTAACACTAGACTAATCAAGGAGTAGATACCGTCGAACATAATCACTAAAGAGCCAGCAATCCATCCAACGGCAAGGCCGGCGATGGCAAACCCCAATGCGAGAAGGGCTGAAAACACTAATACTGACTTTTCATTGATCACGTTTTGAGGAGACATAAAACACCAAAAGTAGAAAACACGCACATATTCTTGGTGCTACTGCGCCGCTTTACAAACACGAACTTGCTGACATTTTCATCACTCTGTAAAGATTCCAATAAAATCCATGTCATTTCAATTACTTACAAGAAAAAATAACTGTCAATATTTCTGACAGTGAGTGTTCTAAACAAATTTTAGTTATGAGATAGCGCTAAATCGCATTTTGCTTGTATATAACTTTTACGCATACTAAATCTAAATTTAGATTCTTTATGGACTAAGAAGATGAGAAAAGGCGTGTTACTCGCGGCAATTGGCTTGCAGCTTTTCCTCGCGATAACCAGCACAGGATGGTGGCAGTTTGGTGCGGCACTCAGTGCGTTTCTGTTGGTCGCGGTATTACGTTTACCTCAGGACACGCCGCATGAGTGAACCTGAGGCAACGATGGAGACTAGGCAGCGAGCAGCAGCCAAGCAAGCGATGTACAGGAGATAATCACCCACAGCGCAACACCAAACAGTAAAGGCTTAGGGCCTGCCTTGCGTAGCTGGGTAACAGAAATACTGCAGCCGATTAAGAATAAACACACCACTAATACTTGCTTTGAAATGGCGAAAATCACTTCATAGATAGGTTGCGCTTGGACAAAGACATCACTGATACCAATCGCCAGACAATAGAAAACGATAAAGTACGGAATCGTGATTTTTTTAGCGTGACTGCGAAACATGAGTGCACTGACAAACGCCACAGGCACAATCCATAATGCGCGCGCAAGTTTGAGGGTGGTCGCGGTCGTTAGTGCTTGCTCACCATAAGCGGACGCCGCGCCCACCACCGATGACGTATCWTGAATCGCGATTGCCGCCCAGGTTCCAAACGTGTGCTGATCTAGCCCCAGCGCATGTCCTACCATAGGAAACACAAACAGCGCCAATGAATTCAACACAAACACCGTGCCTAACGCCAAACCAATTTCTTTATCATCTGCGTTGATAGCGGGCGAGACAGCTGCGATTGCACTGCCGCCACAAATCGCAGTGCCTGAGGCAATCAGGTGACCGGTCTTTTTATCCAGTCCCATCAGTTTGGCCAGTAATGTGCCAAAAACCAGCGTGCCTGCAATGGTGGCAATAATCAGCCCTATCCCATCGCCTGTCACGGCGAGTGCCTCTTGCAGTGGGATACCAAACCCTAGACCCACAATCGAATAAGCCAGCAATTTTTTGGTGATTTTGGTGAGGGGGATTGCGCTTGGTACCCAGCCCAAGGAGGTTAACAAAAAGCCCAGCACCAGAGCGATCGGCGAGCTTACCCAAGGGGTTAAACAGGCTAACACAGCCAATGAAAAAGGAAGATAACGCGTGTATGCGGTCATAATGATGCTCAGTAAAAATCAGTGACGGCATTGTAGCGCTCGGTAGGTGTTCAGAAAATCTTAAACTTTTTAACCTAGGTTAAGTTTTGCTTAACCTGTATGGCAACCTATTGAAAAACCACTTATCGAGCCGCGTATTTAGAAATCAAACAAGTAGTTAGTAATGCTATCACTCAGCCATTGGATTCCCGGATGCTCGGCCATCCCTGAGGCGGTGAATAGACAATAGTCTTCTTGGGTCAAACCATAGGTATGTTTGATCACTGCTAAGCGCTGTTCTCGTAAGTATTGCCGGATCAGCGGCTCAGGCAACACGCCCCACGCTTCTTCTTGTAAGATGGTATTGAGCATATATTCAAAACTGGAAAAGCCAATGTAGCGGCGTGAGAAAGGTTGCAGCTCGGGATTGTCTTTTTCATTGAGATAGACCATTACCGCTTGCATGGCATTACGCAATTGATCATCACTGACTCGACGCAATCGACTCAATGGATGCTCACTGTTGCACACCGACATCATGCGAATTTTACCCAGCGGTTGATAGTTGATGCGCGGATCGTCAATCCGTTCGTAGTCTACTCCAAAGGCAAAATCGACTTGTTGCGTTTCAACCAAATTGGCCAGATCACCGCTCGACGCCAATACGAGGTTGAAGGACGTCGCCGTAAAGCGCTTGTTTAGCTGGTGCGCCCAGTCCTGCCAAAGTTGATCGGGGATCGCATCATCACGCGCGATCCACACTTCGGCATTAAAGCCCGCGTTCGCTTGCTCGCACGTGCGACGAATGCGGGCCGCGGTGACCGATATACTCTCGAAATCTTTGTAAACGGCTTTGCCGATTTCCGACAGTGTCAGACGGTTACCGGTGCGATAGAACAATTCGGCGTTAAGTGATTGCTCGAGCGCTTTAATCGCCATACTCAATCGTGAACGATTCACATCCAGCTGACGTGCAGCTTCAGACACTGAGCCAGTCTCTGCGACTGCACAAAACGCATCAATTTGGGTTAGATTCATG
Organism: Salinivibrio sp. IB282; assembly: GCF_001995685.1. Classification (NCBI taxonomy): domain Bacteria; kingdom Pseudomonadati; phylum Pseudomonadota; class Gammaproteobacteria; order Vibrionales; family Vibrionaceae; genus Salinivibrio; species Salinivibrio sp. IB282. Next base: position 38,350 of record NZ_MUET01000007.1, read on the forward strand.
CCGCCCTCCTCTCGCTATCCTACCGGAGCGCGGCAAAGACACAAAGCGCTATTACCGCTTGTCAGCATCCTTAAACTATCGGCGATTATGCAATTATTCGTAGCGACCTACTGCGTATCAGAAAACGCCAAGCTCTCTGTGTTTGAGGCGCGACAGAATGAGACTATTTTACTCGAGATAGAATACAGATAGGGATTATGAAAGTGCTATGGTGCCCCGGGCCGGACTTGAACCGGCACAGCGCGAACGCCGAGGGATTTTAAATCCCTTGTGTCTACCAATTCCACCACCAGGGCAACGCAGTTATGCGTGGTAGCACCATAGTCCGCAGACTGCGCTGCGAACGAGACTGTACTTTAATGAAATTTAACCCGAGGTCAATAGCCCTTTTATTCTTTTTGATTCAGATGGTTGAAAAGCAGGCAGAACGATAGAGGTGAATCATGCTGCACATGCGCCTTTAAAGTTCCGCCAAAACCCCCTTTACAAAAGGAGCTTTGTGCTTGACGTAAACATCTTGATCACGCACACCTTGAGCGAGTATGGCGCGCTTTTTGTTTTCATATTCAATGCGTACACTAGGGTTATCGAGCAAATACTGTTTGTACGCCATTTGGCGACGATGCTCTTCACTGTTTTTTTCAATCACGTGAGCATGGATCAGAAACCGCTCACTTTGATAGGTTACAGAGGCATCTTTGCGAGGACGGTGTTCGGGAAAAGGCTGATCACTGTGCTGATCTTGAAAACCGAGTGCATAGAGATGAGCGACAGCATGGTCGCGTTCGCCGGAACGATAGAGAATGGATAAATCAATAATCCCCTTGCCTCCTACTTTGGCTGACGTGGAGCCAAAATGCAGTACCTCAATATCAGGTGTCGAGATACGATCAGACAGGGCCTGAGCAACGTCTAAATAAATAGGACGCCACGGAGAAAAACTAGCGTCAACTAATTGGTAGGGCTCGAGTATAATCATGTAGCACCTAAGTTGGAAAGAGGAATGCTGAAAAACCGAGTCACTCGCCATGAGCAGGCTATCGACTGTCATCAAACTCGGTGTTTGTCGTAACAGCCGTTCTCATGCAAGCAAGTCACTCCATCGTGCTAAACACCTTCCGCAAGCTGGGGGTTAGAACCGTATTGGTTGCTATTTTGATCCCCTTCCAACGCGCAAAGCACCAGCAATACAAGCATTCCGAGAATAGGGATCAGTGAGATGAGCAACCACCATGCTGAGCGCCCGGTATCATGCAAACGTCTTGATGTCACCGCTAAGGTTGGCAGTAGTACCGCCAATGAATACACAATGCTCAGCAACACTAATCCCGTTGCTTCAGCGACAATGTTAAGCGCCAACGAGATACAAAAGTTAATCAGAAAGAACATCCAATACTCGCGACGGTGGGCGCGCCCTGAAAAAGTGGCATAATTACGCAGCACTTTTAAATACCATTCCATACGTAACCCTGTTTTAGTTAAAAAGTGTTCGCGTGTATCATAGAACGAGGCTCCAGCCAGTACTATTTCAACGATAAGACATCCGACCGCTTTATCATCAGCTTGAGAGCCTTATCACTGATTGACAGCATTTTTACTCGAGAGCGCGATTAACCAAAACCGGTGTTGCTCACCAAAATGCGCTGGCAACCTTATGTAATTTGATTGCACAGCACATTCAAACCTTGGTGAAGCGCTAAGACTGGCTGAGCAACCAAGTGATAAACCGTAAAACTCAACAACGATTTATAGTTTTAGATCTTGGTCAGTCACCGCCCCTTCCGCTGCGGAAATCACAGTATTGGCATATTTTGCCAATACGCCGCGTTTGTATCGTGGCTCTGGCTGTTGCCACTGACTTAAACGCTGATTCATTTCGGCTTGCGTTAAATCGACATCAATCGACATATCATCAGCATTAATAGAAATGGTGTCACCATCTTCAATTATTGCGATGGGGCCACCATCCATGGCTTCCGGTGTCACATGGCCTACGACAAAACCATGACTCCCCCCAGAGAAGCGACCATCCGTGATCAGTGCAACGTCGTTACCCAAGCCACGCCCCATCACGGCAGAAGTTGGACTCAACATTTCGCGCATGCCTGGGCCCCCTTTGGGTCCTTCGTAGCGAATAACAATCACATCCCCTTTTACGATCTTGCCATCTAAAATCGCTTGCAAGGCTTCTTCTTCAGAGTGGAATACGCGAGCACGACCAGTAAACTGCGTACCCTCTTTGCCCGAGATTTTTGCCACGGCCCCCGTCGGAGAGACATTGCCTTTCAATACCACCAAGTGACTGGTTTGCTTAATAGGATTATCAAACGGACGAATAATATCTTGGTGATCAGGATAGTCTTCAACCTCCTCTAAGTTCTCCGCCAAGGTTTTTCCTGTCACCGTTAAGCAATCACCATGCAATAGACCCGCGTCCAATAGACGCTTCATCAATGGTTGAAYACCACCAATGGCCACAAGCTCTGACATCATGTACTGACCACTTGGACGCAAATCCGCAAGCACAGGGACTTTTTGCCCTAGGCGTGTAAAGTCATCCAAGCTTAAATCTACATTAACCGTATTCGCCATAGCCAACAAATGCAGCACCGCATTGGTTGAACCGCCAAGCGCAATGGTCACAGTGATGGCATTTTCAAATGCTTCCCGCGTCATAATGTCTGAGGGGCGAATGCCCTCTTCGATTAAACGCACCACCGCTTTACCCGCCGCTTCGCAATCCGCACGCTTATCTTGTGAGATCGCTTCTTGAGCTGAACTGCCCGGCAAACTTAATCCCAAGGCTTCAATAGCGGATGCCATCGTATTCGCGGTGTACATACCACCACAAGAACCTGCGCCAGGAATGGCCGTTTTCTCTATCTTTTCAACATCTATTAATTCAATATCGCCTTTAGCATGCTGACCCACTGCCTCGAATACAGACACGATATCGGTATGATTTGCACCCGGTTTGATCGTTCCGCCATAGACAAAAATAGAAGGCCGGTTAAGTCGGGCCATGGCAATAACGCAAGCGGGCATGTTTTTATCGCAACCACCAATGGTCACCAAGCCATCAAAACCTTGGCATGCCGCAACCGTTTCAATGGAGTCCGTGATCACTTCACGAGAGACCAAAGAATACTTCATACCTTCCGTACCATTGGCAATACCATCAGAAATGGTAATGGTATTAAAGATAACGCCCTTACCACCATCAGCGTCCACACCACTGCAGGCATGATCGGCCAGTTCGTTGATATGCATATTGCACGGTGTCACCATGCTCCAAGTCGAAGCAATGCCCACTTGCGGTTTTGAGAAATCCTGCTTTTCAAAGCCAGTCGCGCGCAACATGGCACGAGCCGGTGCTTTAGACACCCCATCAACCACTTCCGATGAATACCGGCGCTTCTTACTCATCATACCCTCTCTTAATAATTCAACATTTTATTTGTTAGTGATTATAGGGCCACCTTACCAAGGCTGACCAATCTATCAATGTTCCAGCGACATAACATGCTGTTAAGCGACTTAGTGCGACTTTTTACTTGTTTTGTCATAGTGATTTTTGGTGGAAAGATAAAGGGTCGAATATTGTGTGGGCATTGCCAGTGATTAGCAGCATTTTGACTTCACAGCACGATTAACCAAAGCCAGTGATATTCATCCAAATGCGCTGGCAACCTGATGTAGTTTGATTGCACAGCACATAAAAAAAGCTGAGCACTGGGCCCAGCTAAAAGACAGTACCAAAAAAGACGTTACTTAATGGAGAAAGGAATGGCTAACGTTAGCTTAAAGTCATCTTCGTCTTGGAAGAGATTGGTATACCCTTTCCAGCTCGGCGCATCGGTATCGTTAAAGTACTGCGTGAAGTAGAAGCTTACTTTCGCATCTTTAAGTGCACCCGTTTGAATGGCGTAATTCGCAAACAGGCTATAAGAGTATTCTTTTAGATCATCGTACCCCTTGGCGGATGAGCCAAAGCCATAAGCGCCGTTAAAGCCTGCACTAAAGCCTTTTGCACCAATATCCGAGAAATCACGCGATAACGACCCAAATACCGCCAGTTCTTCATCGTGGTTAAAGTCGGAACGGTTATTCCACCAAATGTCATAGGTACCGTTCGAGCCACCATATTGACTCGTCAAGCGATACGCTAAATTTTGCACCTTGGCAGGATCCCCGGAGTCGGCTTCGGTATAGGTGGCCTCTGCACGATAAGAGTATTGACCTGATGACATACTGGTAAGCATCGCTAGCTGGAATGCCGTGCTATCATATTGCTCATCATCATCGACCACATAAAGTTGCGGCGACCAATACACGCCACCCTCAGTGGTGCCTTTGACTTTGAGATGGGCATTCCAACGGTCACCGTCACTTAAAGCCCCATAAGCCGCATCGATAGAAACATCATTATCCAATGTATACCGCGCCCCTAACGAATAGGCGGTACCAGCGTCTTCACCATCGGTCGTTTGAAATTCATAGGTTTCTTTAAACCAAGGCGCTTTATAGCGCTCGGAGACCACAAGGCCCAGATCAAGATTATCGACACTCAGGCCTAACTCCCCACCTACATGAGTGCCCGGCGCAAACGACCAGTTAATACCAATCGTGCTTGGTACTGAAGGCTGAAAATAACCCAGCTTCGCCGTTACGTTTTCGCCAAATTTAAACTTAGCCGCCGCAGTAGCCAGAGATACACCATTATCCGTGCACACATCGTCCCATGCGCCCGTGCATTCGCTATCATCTGGCTCTTTATCAAAGGGATTATTCACGCCCCAAAAGTTCATTTCGTGGTCCGGGCTACCGTTTTGCCACATATCAAAGGTGCTAAAGGCCATCAAATCAAGTCCAACCACTTCCGCAGCATAGCCTGAGTTAAAGGCAAGATTTGCGTAGATAGAGCCATGGTCAAGGTTGGTTTCTTTGGCCGTATCGTTGCCGTTGGCATCTGTACCTGCGCGATCACGGGATCGCATCCAAAAATTGAGATTCCCACTTAAGGTAGATTCAGTAAAAAAAGGTGATGTCTCTGAGGATAATGTTTGTGACATGCTGGCGCCGCCACCACCGCACTAAAAACCGCTGCAGCTAATGTCAATACGCTAAACATTTTATTCATGAAAGACTCCTGCTATCTGCAAGATACTGGCTTTGCCTCGTTGATTTATTAAGTTTTGTCGAGTGCAAAACCGATTTGAAAGCTGAGAAATATATTTCAGCTTTCCCCCGCTGCTTACACATTTCGTGTAACCACATCCTCAGACTAATTACGCAGAGAAAAATATCAATCACAGCTTAATTTTTAATACGAATAATATGACATAGAGCATGTTTTTGACCGTATTATGACATGGATCCTATTCATAAAAAACACAAAGTGATTTATAAACAATTGTTTATACATTTCTTTAGAAATGACAGCTTCCGGAGAAGCGTATTTTAATGTCAATAAAATGAAATAAAAATCATAGAATCCGAATACGAAATCACGTCAAAAACGGCAAAAGTCGCCAATCTTATTTTTTCTTACAAAATTAACGAGAAGAGAATGGATAGATGAGGGTGTTTTTTTACGTAAAAAACATTTTATTATCGTCAAAAACGGCAAAAAAGTGCATGGAATTTGGGAGTTATGTAATTTTATTATGAAAAATAACCACAGCTACAACTGTGTTTACGTCATCGGAACTCCCCCGCGACAATGCCTTGTCTCGCGATCGAGGGCTTTTTACATCGCCGCACAACGATCGCTGTTGCATATTAAGCCGTACTCGCTGTTATAGAAAAACTGATGCGCATCAAAAGTTAGGTTGACCTGTCATTCAATCAACAGATTCGCGTGATAGATTAGTCAATGAAGCGTTAAGCTCACCCCATAGTGCAATATACCGCCACGCCATGGCGAAAAAGGATCCCGGCATCAATGAAAGGACTACGTTGGTTTTTACCTCTTATCATTCTCGGTCTTGGCTATCTGGGCTATACCGCCATCGCGGCAACAGAATCCGCTCCCCAAGAAAATGCTGCGTCCCCGCCACCACCGATTGTTGAAACACGCGTTGTTCACCCAACCCAGCACCAAGTGGTTTTACGAGCGCACGGTGAGGTCATCCCTGTAGAGACCACACAGCTTTCTGCTCAAGTGTCCGGTGAAGTCGTCGCTTGGCATCCAAACTTTGTTGCTGGCGGCATTGTTAAACGTGGTGATGTGCTGTTTTCCATTGAGCCTGAGAACTATCAAGCCGCGGTACTAAATGCCGAAGCCGACCTTGCCAGTGCAAAAGCGGCCTTGATAGAAGAACAAGCCCAGGCCGCGGTGGCAAAACGTCAAGCAAAAAGCCTTCCTCCCTCACAAGTCACCGATCTTTACCTACGCAAGCCACAAGTCCTCAGCGCAAAAGCCCGCGTAAAATCAGCACAAGCAGCGTTAAAACGTGCACAACGCGACTTAGACAACTGCCAAGTGACTGCCCCTTACGATGCACTCGTCGTGTCGCGAGACGTCGGGGTTGGGCAGTACATCAACGCAGGAAGCCCGGTGGGGGTACTTAATAGTATCGAGGCGGCGGAAGTGCATTTGCCTATTGCTGGCTTCGACACCCTCTTTCTACCTACACCCTTAGCGGGGATCGAGGTTCAGCTTACTCGCAACGGCAGCGAGCCAGCTCAACGCCAAGCGCGACTGGTGCGCGATCTCGGCATCGTAGAGCAAAGTACGCGCATGATGCGGATAGTGGTGCGCCTTGATGATCCTTACGGCATCCAGTCGGCTAAACCTGCCCTACCTTTTGGCAGCTATATCGAGGCGACGTTCAAAGGGGCAACGTTGGAGAACGTCTTTAAGCTGCCGCAGTCCTTGATAAACAATCGTCAAGTTTGGGTAGTCAACCAAGCGGGAAAACTCACCCCGCGTACGCTACGCGTGGTAAGAACGGAGGGCCAGTATATCTACGCTGACCAAGGGTTAAGCGATGATGACCAAGTGGTTACCACGCTGCCTGAATTCCCCGAGCCTGGCATGGCGGTTCGCGTCGCATCGCAGGTATCGCCGGAGGGTGAACATGAATAATGCTGACACGCCATCGCGTGGGCTCATTGCCTATTTTGCCCACAATCCGGTTGCGGCAAACCTGATCATGGTGTTTGTACTCATCATGGGGGTTGCCAGTTACTTTTTCATTCAGCGACAGATGTTCCCTAACATCGAAATCAACTATATCCATATCACAGCGGACTATCCTGGGGCGTCTCCACAGGAGGTCGAAGAAAGTATTCTGGTTAAAGTCGAAGAGGCGATTAAAGATGTCACCGGGATCGAATCGGTGGTTTCAAACGCGCGGCGCGGATTTGGTCAAGTCGAAATCGAAGTGGATGTTGGGGAAGATCTCAATCTCGTCCTGGATCGCGTAAAACAAGAGGTCGACGCTCTGTCCAACCTCCCCGCGTCGATGGAGCCGCTTAATGTCGCGCAAGTGGAGTTTCGCCAAACCGTTATTCAGATGGCAGTGGTAGGCAATAAGCCACTCACTGAGCTTAAACGCGCAGCACAGGACATTGAAGACGAGCTCCTCCAACTCAAGGACGTCACCTTGGTGGAGCTCAGTGCCCCTACCTACGAGATTGCCATCGAAGTGGCCCCCCGTATTCTGCGCAAGTATAACCTCACGCTTAACCAGGTGAGTGACGCCATTGCCCGCTACTCCGCCAATTTCTCTGCCGGGGAGGTACGCACCGACAGCGGCATGATTGCAATTCGGGTCGAGAATCAACGCTACCGCGGTGATGAATTTCGCCAGATCCCAATCAAAATTGGCCCCAACGGCAGTCGGTTATTGCTGCAGGATATTGCCACCATTAAAGACGGATTTACAGAGGGCGAGCGCTACTTTAAGTACTCGGGGCAGAATGCAATTTTTCTCTCGGTGAACGCCACCGCTAGCGAAAACATGGTCACTGTCGCCGACGCTGTCAAAGGGTACATCAGTGAAAAGAACGCGACATTGCCCGCCGGGTTGGCACTGAAATCGGTGGTCGATATGACACACTATCTCAATGCCCGCCTTGATATGATGCTCAAAAACTTATTACAAGGGGCGGTACTGGTTGCGTTACTGCTGACACTATTCTTGCGCTTTAAACTTGCCCTCTGGGTGCTTATCGGTTTACCCGTATGCTTTCTTGGCGCGGTCATGTTAATGCCAGTGATTGGGGTCAGCATTAACATCGTTTCGCTATTTGCGTTTATTATGGTGTTGGGGATTGTCGTCGATGACGCGATCGTTATCGGCGAAAGTGTTTATACCGAAGTGGAGCACAAGGGTGGCGGTGTCAATAACGTTGTCGCCGGGGCGCAGCGTGTTGCCACCCCCGCCACTTTTGGCGTGCTCACCACCATTGCCGTCTTTGCCCCTTTTATTATGTCGAGCGGCCCTGAACGCGCCTTTTTCTTTGGCATCGCGTCAATCGTCATCTTGTGTCTGATCTTTAGCTTGGTAGAGTCGAAGCTTATTTTGCCCGCTCACTTGGCGCACACCCACTTTTCCACGCCCAAATCAAATAGCTTTCGCCAGCGTTTTAATCGGCAATTCCATCGCTTTGTCAATGGGCCATACCGCCGCGCCGTCACCTTCGCCGTGCATTGGCGCTGGTCGGCTTTCGCATTATTTGGTGCCTTATTAGCTATCAGTGTTTCATTGGTGGTTGCCAGCCACGTGCGTATGGTGCCGACGCCCAAAGTCCCGCATGATTTTCCCAATATTCGTCTTGAGATGAACAATAACGCCTCCAGTGAGCAAACCATTGCCGCACTCAAAGCCATTGAAAGTATGGTCTACCGGGTCGATAACGCCACAGAAGCCGAAACGGGCCAAGCCATGGTGCAAGACACGCTCGTATTTAATGAAGGGCGAACCTCGGGACAACTGGTGATCCCTTTAGTCGATGATACATTGCGCCCCTTTACCACCTTCGAATTGTCACGGCGCTGGCGCGAGGCGATGCCGGAGATCCCAGGGGTTAAAAAACTCACCATTCAAGATGACGTGAATGGTGGAGAGCAAGGTGATGAGTTTGGCTTCCTCCTTTTTGGGCCCAATATCGACACACTCAATGCGGCCGGACGTGCTTTAATGTCGCGCCTTAACCAGCAAACGGGCCTTTTTGATGTGTCCTCATCCATCGATTCCGGCAGCCAGGAAGTGCTTATTTCCCTCACGCCCGTGGCTCATGATCTAGGACTGGATCTCACCACCATTGCACAACAAGTCGGTGGGAGTTTCTATGGCGGGGAAGCGCAGCGCCTGATCCGTGACGGTGAAGAAATAAGAGTCATGGTGCGTTATCCCAAATTAACCCGGGAGGCCTTTTCATCCTTACGTTATGCGGTGATCACCACCCCAACCGGTCAACAAGTTATGTTGGGCGATGTGGTTAAACTTGAACAGCAACCTGGGGTGAGTAGCCTGCGCCGTGAAGCTGGATTTAGAACGGTTTATGTCTATGGGGCGATTGATGAAGAGTTAGTGGAACCCAATCAAGTAGTGGAGACCATTCAGCAATCGGTGCTACCTGAGGTATTGGCCGATTACCCGGAGGTTACCAGTGAACTCAGTGGTTCGATTGAAGAACAACAAGCCCAGCAAGATGAACAAAAGCTTTTCTTTATTGCCGGGATGATTGTGGTCTATGCGTTGTTAGCCGTACCCTTAAAAAGCTACACACAACCACTGATTATCATGTCTGTGATCCCTTTTAGCTTAACGGGGGCTATTTGGGGACATTATTGGTTTGATATTGATTTAAGTATGATGTCGACATTTGGTTTGATTGCCGCCGCAGGCGTGGTAGTCAACGATGCGCTGGTGATGACGGATTATATTAATCGAGCGCGCAACGCGGGTGTTGCGATCAAACAAGCAGTGATCGACGCCGGCTGTGCCCGTTTTCGGGCAATCACACTGACCTCTATCACCACCTTTGCGGGGGTACTCCCCATTATGTTTGAAACCAGCCTGCAAGCGCGTTTTGTGATCCCAATGGCTGTTGCACTTGGCTTTGCGGTGATGTTTGCCACCTTGCTAACGCTGTTTTTGGTGCCGTGTTTATATCTGATGTTGCAAGATATTGGCCAACTGCTGCGTCGGCTCACTCCCGGCGTATCGTCCTCACAATCAGAACCTAACGCGCAGTAAAAGCAGTACCAAGCGCGGTGCCTTGTGCGCCATGTTGGTCCAGCTGGTTAGCAATGGCGGTCATCGCTAACCAGCGGTTCTCGCACCATGAAGGGGCCAGTAACGTCGGTGGACGCGCGCTCGCAGACACGCGATGATACACCACCTCAGGGGGCGTTCGCTGGATCATCATAGTGGCGCTATCGACGTAGGCGTCTAATGTTATTTCGCTTTGACGCCCCGCCCGCCACGCTTTCGCCATGGTACTCCCCTCAACAATATGCAGCGGATGCAATTTGATGCCATCGGTGCCTGTGCTCACCACACGGTCAATCGTTGTTTGATGATCGGTGATGCCCTCTCCAGGCAGGCCAACAATCAAATGCGTGCATACTTTGATACCGAGCGCACGGGCTTGTTGAGTGATCCGCTCGTACACCGCCACATCATGGCCACGGTTAATGCGCTTTAACGTTTTATCATGGCCGGTTTGCAAACCCAGCTCTAACCAGACTTCAAACCCTTGTTGACGATAGTCCRCCAACAGCGTCAACACCTGCTCAGGCACACAATCTGGCCGAGTACCGACACATAACCCGACCATGTTTTCACGCGCGAGTGCTTGCTGGTACAAAGCCTTTAATCGCGCGACTTCACCATAAGTACTGGTATAGGCTTGAAAATACGCCAGATAACGACGTGCTCGGTCTACCTCTTTCGAGCGCAGGCGCAGTTGATCGCTAACGGTTTGGTGCTGCGCGGTTTCATCGGAAAATGAGGCGACATTGCAAAAGGTACAGCCGCCCCGTCCGAGCGTGCCATCACGATTGGGGCAACTAAAACCACCATGTAGCGTCAGCTTATGGACACGTTCGCCATAACGGTGTTTTAAGTCTTGGCCTAGTGTATTAACAAGTTGATGCAGCTCCATGACGCCTCAGCGGTAAACGACAAAGGCGGGATTTTAACAACTGTTGTCGAGAAGATATTGGTGCGGATCAAGCAAGGGCAAGCTTTCTCTAAAACAACAAACCCGCCTTAGCGGCGGGCTTAATCGTTGGCGCGTGCGCCTATTAGGCTTTGGCTTTCTTCTTGCGCTTATCAGTGACTTCCCACTGACCATCCACAAAGAAGGCTGACCAACCCGTTGGTTTACCGTTTTCTTCGCTGCGCACGTAATTCTCTTTAGTTTTACGCGCAAAACGAATCACAGTAGGACGCCCATCGGGATCTTCCTGCGGGGCATCGGCAAGGTATTTGAACTTGTCCGAAATACGCTCTTTGAAGCGATGAAGCTCTTCCACCAGCGGCGCGCGTGTCTCGCGGGATTTGGGGAAGTTGCTCGCGGCCATAAACAAGCCTGAAGCGCCATCGCGTAGCACAAAGTAGGCGTCTGAATTTTCACATGGCAGTTCTGGAAAGTGCACCGGATCCTCTTTCGGTGGCGCCACGTCACCATTTTTGAGGATCTTACGCGTGTTCTTACACTCGTCATTGGTGCACCCCATGTATTTACCGAACCGGCCATTTTTCAGCACCATGTCGCTACCACATTTGTCGCACTCCACCACTGGGCCATCATAGCCTTTCGGCTTAAACTCGCCTTTTTCAACCACGTAGCCTTCACAGCTCGGGTTATTACCACACACATGCAGCTTGCGATGCTGATCAATGAGGTAAGAGTCCATCGCCGTTTCACAAATCGGACAACGCTTCATCGCCCGAAGATCAGCGGTCTCAACGTCCTCTTCGAGCACATTAACAATGCCATCTTCATCCATCAGATTGATGGTGGTTTTACACCGCTCTTTCGGGGGTAATGCGTAACCCGAACAGCCGAGGAACACCCCAGTCGAAGCGGTACGAATCCCCATTTTACGCCCACAGGTTGGACAGTCGATATCTGTCATCACCATGTTATTGGGCTTCATACCACCTTCGTCTTCATCCTGCTCGGCTTGTTCAAGCTCTGCGGTGAAATCGGCAAAGAAGTCGTCAAGTACCCCTTTCCAGTCAGCTTGACCTTCCGCGATTTTATCCAGTGATGCTTCCATGCGAGCGGTAAAGTCATAGTCCATCAAATCGGCAAAACTTTGGTTGAGGCGGTCTGTGACAATCTCACCCATTTTCTCAGCATAGAAGCGACGATTTTCGACCCGCACATAACCGCGGTCTTGTATCGTGGAAATAATAGACGCATACGTCGATGGACGACCAATGCCCGCTTTTTCCAATTCTTTAACCAAGGCCGCTTCGGTATAACGGGCGGGTGGCTTAGTAAAGTGCTGCTTGGGATCAAGCTTGTCGAGTGTCAGTGATTCACCCACCTCAACCGCTGGCAAGGTTTGATCTTCGTTTTTACCAGAAGGACGCTGTACCCGCGTCCAACCGTCAAAGCGCAGCGTACGGCCTTTGGCTCTCAAGGTGTAATCGCCCGCATCGACCGTCAAAGTGGTCGAATCATATTTTGCCGGTACCATTTGGCAGGCCACAAACTGGCGCCAAATCAAGTCGTATAGACGATGCGCATCGGGATCCATGCCCTGCAAATCATCGGCCTTAACCCCCACATCAGAAGGTCGGATCGCTTCGTGCGCTTCTTGTGCGTTGGCTTTAGCCCCGTAGACATTGGCCGACTCAGGTAAATATTTCTCACCGTATTCGCTGGCAATATGGCCACGAGCCGCGTCGACCGCCTCTTTACTGAGGTTGGTCGAGTCGGTACGCATGTAAGTGATATAACCGGCTTCATACAAACGTTGCGCCAGCATCATGGTTTTCTTCACCCCAAAGCCCAGGCGCGTACTTGCCGCCTGTTGCAATGTTGAGGTGATATAAGGCGCTGATGGTTTGCTGGTTGACGGGCGATCTTCGCGATCACGCACCACAAAGCTAGCGTGCTCAAGCGCCGATACCGCTGCCATGGCCTCATCTTTGTTCTTCGGCTTAAAAGCCTTGCCGTTGTGCTGCGCCACGAGCAAACGCAGTGCTTGCTCTTTCGGTGTGAGCGTGTCGGCATGCACATCCCAAAACTCTTCGGGAATAAAGGCCTTTATTTGATGCTCTCGCTCAACAAGCAGCTTGACTGCGACCGACTGCACACGACCGGCCGATAGGCCACGCGCCACTTTCTTCCATAGCAGCGGCGAGACCATAAAGCCCACCACACGGTCTAGAAAACGACGCGCTTGCTGCGCATTAACACCGTCAATATTGACGTCACCCGGCGCTTCAAACGCCTGTGTAATCGCATTTTTGGTGATCTCATTAAACACGACGCGCTTGAAACGGTCGTTATCACCACCGATAAGTTCGCGCAGGTGCCAAGCAATGGCCTCCCCTTCGCGGTCCAAATCCGTTGCGAGATAAACGTGGTCCGCTTGCTCAGCCAGTGACTTAAGCTCGGCGACGACTTTTTCCTTACCGGGCAACACTTGGTATTTCGCTTGCCAGCCATTGTAAGGATCAACGCCCATCTTATTGATGAGCGCCTTCTGTTCTTTTTCTTTTTTAATTCGCGCTTTTTCTTCGGCGCTGAGCCCTTTCGTGGACACAGGTGCGGCTTTTTTACCGCCTTGCGTCGCTCCAGTTGGCAAGTCACGAACATGCCCGACACTCGACTTCACCACGAAGTCTTTGCCGAGATATTTGTTGATCGTTTTCGCCTTTGCTGGGGACTCCACGATGACGAGAGATTTGCCCATAATGACCTAATTGACGCCCTTTGCGCTAAAACTGTCGAAAATTCGTTGCGTTGCACTTCCATGCGGAGTGCCGCTATCTGTTTACAATATTGAGCGAGTCTAGCCGAATATCAACTAAATTCGCAGCAAAACACGCTGATTGCTCGTCCCTTCCACAATTGTTACGCAATTGTGATGGTAATATCCCGATTGTTCTTCATGCCGGTTTCCGGCAAAAACGCGCTAATCATTACCATTGCCGCACGCAAAATAGCTAAGTGGATGCGGTAATCTTTGGCTTGGCTCACACTATTACCACTATTTCGCTCATTATCGGGCGCCTGTTGCCGCTATTTCTCTCCGTTGTCTAACGTCTAGCACCAACAGACAGCACACGGGATATGAATTAAACCAACGGACGCTGACCACGACTGATCCATTTTAGCAGCACGCGATCGGCCACTTCCGCGGATGCGCCAGCCAGTTTTTCCGCAATGTTCTTCCGCTGCTGGTACGACACCGACAGCACTTTTCGGTCGTTATTCGCCGCCTGGAATAAATACTCGTCGCTGGTACAGACTTCATCAATCAATCCTCGCTCCAATGCTTGGTTACCAAACCAGTGCTCACCGGTGGCAACCTCATCGACATTGAGAGACGGGCGGTATTCGCTGATAAACGCTTTGAACAGACCATGGGTTTCTTCCAGCTCCGTTTTGAACTTCTCGCGTGCTTTGTCAGTGTTTTCACCAAACATGGTTAGCGTGCGCTTGAATTCACCGGCGGTCAGCTGCTCAAATTCAATATCGTTTTTCTTTAGCAACTTGTTAAAGTTAGGTAGCTGGGCAATCACCCCAATCGAGCCTATAATCGCAAACGGCGCTGCAATTAACTTATCCGCGACGCATGCCATCATATACCCCCCGCTTGCCGCTACTTTATCGACCGCCACAGTTAAGGGCACCCCTGCTTGACGGAAGCGTGCCAGCTGAGACGCTGCTAGGCCGTAGCCATGCACCATACCGCCACCACTCTCGACGTTGACCAAGACTTCATCCTGTTCGGTTGCTACCGACAAAATCGCCGTCACCTCTTCGCGTAACGCCTCCACTTCGCGGGCATCAATGCTGCCTTTAAAGTGGATCACGAACAGTTGTGGATCTCGTTGAGCCGATGATTCGCTCTGCTTTTTGGCTGCGGCTTTTTGCGCCTTTTCTTCCTTTTTCTTGGCTTTTTTCTCGTCTTTCTCTCGCGCTTTTAACGACGACTCATTGTACAAATGCTGCTCTAGCGATTGACGATAATTTTTAAACCGCTCAGTCAAGTCAGTGAGCTTCAGGCTACCTTTTTGCCCCCCTTTGTCGCTCGCGGCGCGCACTAAAGCGACCAACACAAATGCCGCTAATAAAGCGACCAACACAAATGCCGCTAATAAGAAAGTGACGACTTTGGCCAGAAAAAGCCCATAATCCGCAATGAAATCCAATGTTGTATCCTCTTTTTTATCGCTACGTTGGCAATGCCGTTAACCGTACATCACGCACTTGGTTGTCACACTTTACCTGCAACCTTACAATAATCTACGTTTAACAATAAATAAGGATTTATATCGTGGACTACCAAGTAAGCTCAAACGCGCTTGAAGGGCGTGTGATTTTGGTGACCGGTGCAGGCGCTGGCATTGGCCGCCAAGCCGCACTTAGCTATGCAGAGAAAGGCGCCACTGTCATCCTTCTCGGTCGCACCGTGAAAAAACTTGAAGCAGTATACGATGAAATTGATGCCATGGGCGCACCACAGCCAGCGATTATCCCACTGGATATGCTGGGAGCCACGCGTCAGCATTATTTGGATATGGCAGACACCATTGAACAGCAGTTCGGGCGCTTAGACGGCGTGTTGCACAACGCTGGCCTTCTCGGTGTGCTTAGCCCATTCGATCAAATTGATGAAAAGTCACATGACGATGTGATGCAAGTGAATGTCAAAGCGACCATGCTGATGACGCAAGCCCTGTTGCCATTATTGAAAAAGTCTGACGATGCTCGCGTAGTGTTTACCACATCGACTGTCGGCCACCAAGGGCGTGCTTATTGGGGCAGCTATGCGATTTCTAAGTTCGCGACCGAAGGCATGATGCAAGTACTGGCAGATGAAATGTCTGATACCAAGGTACGTGTCAACGCCATCAACCCAGGCGGTACCCGCACCAGTATGCGCGCGAGCGCGTTCCCAGGGGAAGATCCAGAAACACTGAAAACACCATTGGATATTATGCCACTCTATCTGTATCTGATGGCACCAGAAGGTATTGGTGAGCACGGACAATGTATCGATGCACAACCTAAGCGCTAAGCACAGCGCCCCCATGGTTGGGGGCGCTCGTTTTAGCAAACCGATTTAAAAATCGATGCTGAGTTTGACTTTGATGTTGCGCTCGTCCCCATACCAACAGTTCAATTCATCAAAACAGCTGTAAGTGGTTTTATCGAACAAGTTTGTCGCAGATAGGGACAGTTTTGCACCTGATAGCGACGGTGATGCTTGCGATCGGCTAGCATGAGATGGCTGCTATCAATAATAAAGAACACGATGACAGCGACCCCGTCACACAAAAATAAAAACCCGGCACATGGCCGGGCTTTAGCGAACATCACGCAGACTTACTTACGCGTTCTTGGTTTGCCTTTACCACGCGGCGCGCCCGAGCGCTGATTACCCTTTTTCGGGCTTCCGCCTTTCGGCCCTGCTGCGGGTCCATTACCCCGACGAGCCTGGCGTGTTTTCTTCGGCTTATCATTGCTGTCGATACGCTCCTCGTAGCGACGTACCGCACGGCGGATCTTCTGGCGCGATTTTTTACGCTTTTGATCTTCTGGCGTGATCACCGTCTGCGACTCTGGCTTCATCTCTACCATTTCGCGCAGATAGTTGACCTCTTTAAGGTCCATCTCACGCCAACCGCCACGCGGCAAGTCTTTTTCAAGATAGATATCGCCGTAACGCACGCGCTTCAAACGGCTTACCGTCACACCTTGGGTTTCCCACAAACGACGCACTTCACGATTGCGTCCTTCAGTGATCACCACATAAAAGGTGTGATTCATGCCCTCGCCGCCCGCATAAACGACGTCTTCAAAGCGTGCCACGCCATCATCTAGTTCTACACCGTGAACCAGGTTTTTCACCATATCTTCGTTCACGTCACCAAACACACGCACCATGTACTCACGTTGCACTTGGCGGCTTGGGTGCATCAAGCGATTCGCTAATTCACCGTCGGTCGTGAACAGCATTAAGCCTGAGGTGTTAGCATCCAAACGGCCAACCGCAACCCAACGCGCATCTTTCAATTTAGGTAAGCGATCAAATACGGTACGACGCCCCTCTGGGTCGCTTCGCGTACACAACTCACCCTCTGGTTTGTTGTATGCAAGAACGCGACACACAGACTCAGAAGGCGCATTAAGCTGCACCGCGTGGCCATCAACACGTACCAACGCACTGGGATCATCAAGGCGGTCACCCAGTTTGGCAACAGCACCATTAACACTCACCCGACCGGCTTGGATGTAGCCTTCCATCTCGCGGCGTGAACCTACGCCAGCACGCGCTAGCACCTTCTGTAATTTTTCGCTCATGTTTTCTTACCTTACTGTCGCCTTCACAGGCGTCATCACTGTCTCGGTTGGCATAAGAGCTAACGATAATAAGTTAGCCAGCCGTGTATGATACCAATAAGCGTAGAGATAGAGAACCAGTTTCACGCGTTCACGGCATATCAACTGTTGTGGCTGAGTCAATAGCAAAACACCGGGACAAAAAAACGCCCAGCAAGGTGGCTGGGCGGGAATGGAAGGTCAACCACAGGTTGACGCAACATCAGAACAAGAACATTGCATGGATAAGTACGCGCGACACGACGCGTTGGTTCACCTGTCGTCTAGCATTAATCAAACGGGGCGGGATCACCACTGCCATGACGGCGAATTTCAGGCAAGCCTTCGCTAAAATCGACCACTGTGGTGGGGTGCTCACCTAATACACCACCGTGCATAATCAAATCCACACTGTGCTCTAATTGATCGCGAATCGCTTCGGGATCGGATTCGGTGAAATCATTACCGGGCAGAATCAGTGAGGTCGACATTAGCGGCTCACCCAGCGCCTCGAGCAAATCCAGGGCGATTTGGTTATCTGGAACACGAATGCCAATGGTTTTCCGTTTTGGATTCATCAACCGTTTTGGCACTTCTTTGGTCGCTTTGAAAATAAATGTATACGCGCCAGGTGTATTGTTGCGGATCAAGCGAAATGCAACGTTATCGACCCGTGCATACAGTGATAACTCAGACAGATCGCGACATAACAAGGTGAAGTTATGATCTTTATCGAGATCGCGAATACGGCAAATACGCTCTAACGCTTGTTTGTTCTCAAGCTGACAGCCAAGCGCATAGCCCGAATCGGTGGGGTAAATGATCACTCCACCGTTTCGGACAATTTCCACCGCTTGTTTGATCAGCCGCGCTTGCGGGTTCTCTGGGTGGACATAAAAAAACTGACTCATGGTTCCTCCTGCTGTAGCTTGACCCCATCGGGATGCGCACCGCAAATCCAGCGTGAATGGTCTGCGCGCCGGATAATCCTTATCGCTATCAATATAACGTATCTCGTTATTGTAACGCGTCTGGCTTGTCGCTATCTAGTTGATTTGCTGATTGCCATTTTTGTTCCGCTGCGTCTAACCATGTCCAGTCATGCCAAACCGGCTGACTGTCTTTGGGTAGCCATAAATTGCGGCCCAACTCTGTCCACGGAGAGGGATAATGAAAATCCGATCCCAGCGAGGCCAACAAACCATAATCTCGCGCGTAATCGGCCAGCAAGCGACGCTCTTGTTGCGACTGCTGAGGAAGAGCGACTTCGATAGCATCGCCATTGGCGTCAGAAAACGCAGTCAGTAATCGTTTCAACCACTTGGCTTTGAGCTTGTATCGGCCCGGATGAGCAAGCACCGCCTGCCCACCGGCCTCATGGATCGCCGCAACCGCATCTGCAATCGAACACCAATTAGGCGGTGCATAGCCGGTGTTCCCTCGAGTTAAAAAGCGCTTAAAGCACGCTTGCATGGTTTTCGCGTGACCTTGCTCGACCAACCAACGCGCAAAATGCGCACGGGTGAGCGGCGCATCGCCAGCCAGTTCACGCGCCCCCGCAAGCGCCCCTGTGTAATGCGAGCGCTCTAACCGCTCAGCAATCAGCTCAGCACGTTGTTGGCGTCGCTCAGCTTGCTCGGCAATCAATACGGTTAATGCCGGATGCTGGGGGTCGACATTCAACCCTACAATGTGGATATCAAAGTTCTGCCACAAGGTCGAAATTTCAATGCCATTGACCAGTGTAAGAGGCAAGCGTTGATGGTCGATTTCTGCTTGTGCCTCCACCAGCCCAGCGGTGGTGTCGTGGTCGGTAATCGCCAACACGCCCACGCGACGCTCGACAGCGCGCTGCACCAAATCTTTTGGTGATAGGCGGCCGTCGGAGGCAGTGGTATGGCTATGTAAATCAATGATCATGGTGTATCGGGTTTCCTTAATGCGCTCGCGCCTTGGCACTGTCGGTTTGTGTCTTATCAGCCTGAGGCTAAGTACGCGCCATGCGGGCTCAGTCGATGCGAATGCGCCAAGTTAATCAGCGCTCGGCGAGCACGGTGAATATCTTTGTTCTTTATTATCGTGTGCTTATTCCGCACTTTTTCTGCATTCTTTTCGATTTCCCCGTTGACACAGAAGCAAAATATCAGTTTACTAGTACACAAGTTAACGCGCACCGTTTCTCAGTCTTGGGGAGCGATATGGCGCTAAGAGTAACAGTCAAGACGGAGTCTCGCAGCATGTATTTCAACGCCGCGTCTAGATCACATTCGATTCACACCGCACCCACTGCCGCACAGGCCGTGAGTGTGTTGGCGAC
Source organism: Salinivibrio sp. IB282 (assembly GCF_001995685.1). NCBI lineage: Bacteria > Pseudomonadati > Pseudomonadota > Gammaproteobacteria > Vibrionales > Vibrionaceae > Salinivibrio > Salinivibrio sp. IB282. The sequence continues at coordinate 58,199 of NZ_MUET01000007.1, forward strand.
ATCCATGACCTCTGTTGCACTTATTTGGTGGCACGGCTCCTCACGGGCGGTGTGACGCGCTGTATAACCAGCTACCTTATTCACAACGCCCGCCACTGATGCGGGCGTTTTTGTCTCTCAATTTTGCATCACGCGTTATCGTGCCACTACGCATCCAGCCACGGTAACCCGCAACCATAGTTTAAAAGGATATTTAATGATTATTGTACTTAAGCCCCAAGCCACCGAGCAGGATGCCAACGTCCTCCTCAATCAAATCGAGCAATGCGGGTTAAAGCCGCTTTATATGCCGGGTGTGGAACGCATTGTACTGGGCGCACTGGGTGATGAGCGTGTGTTGCAACAATGCCACTTTGAGGCCAACCCGCTGGTTGAGGAAGTCAAACCGATTTTAACTAAGTATAAACGCGTGAGCCGCGATGTGCAGCCGCACGACAGCGTGGTGCATATCGGCAATGTGCCTGTAGGCGGTCAACACTTTGTGGTCATGGCAGGCCCCTGCTCGGTGGAGTCGGAATCTCAATTGCTGTCYGTGGCGGAGCGCGTTAAAACCCATGGTGCACGAGTATTACGGGGCGGCGCCTTTAAACCTCGCACCAGCCCTTATGATTTCCAAGGCATGGGGGTTGAAGGATTAAAACTGCTCAAACAAGCCAGTGAGCTGACTGGCATGCCAACCGTGTCTGAGGTGATGGAAATTAGCCAAGTCGACGCGGTGTGCGAGTACATTGACTGCTTGCAAATTGGCGCACGTAACATGCAAAACTATGGCTTGCTCAAAGCGGTAGGCGAAACGGGCAAACCTGTCTTGTTAAAACGGGGGCTTTCCGCCACTATCGAAGAGTGTTTGCTGGCAGCGGAATATATTGTCGATGCGGGTAACCCCAATGTGATTCTATGTGAACGCGGCATTCGCACTTACGAAACCGCCACACGTAACACCTTGGATTTGAATGCCGTRGCCTTGATGAAGCAGCGCAGCCATTTGCCAGTGTTGGTCGACCCAAGCCACGGAACGGGCGTGCGAGAGCTGGTGACGCCACTATCACGCGCCGCAGCGGCCGTGGGCGCGGATGGCATCATTGTGGAGAGCCACTTAAACCCAAGCGAAGCACTGTCAGACGGTCACCAAGCCCTAACCGGCGATATGTTCGCGCAGCTAATGCAAGAACTTACCCCCTTTGTGCAAGCGGCAGGGAGAAAGCTGTGAACACTCATGATCCTCAACATGGCGAGCTTGATACGCTCCAACTCTCGGTGCCTTATGTGGCCGACCCGACCGAGTTGTATGCCGTCGTGTGCCAAGATAAGCCTTATAGCATGCTGTTGGAGTCGGCAGAGATTGACTCCAAACGTAATCTTAAAAGCCTGATGCTGATCGATGCGGCCGTGCGTATTGAATGCCGCGGGCAGCGCGTGACCTTACAGGCGCTCACCCATAATGGCAGTCATTTGCTGGCCAGCATCGCCCAGAGCGCAGCGCTGAAAGCCTTCGCCTGTGAGGTAGCGCAGACCAACGATGGAGACTTCCCCGCCCTAACGTTGACGTTCCGCCATCCCAACGACAATGGCGCGCTGTTGGATGAAGACGCCCGTCTGCGCCAAGCGTCGGTGTTTGATGCCCTGCGTGTCATCAAACAAAGTATCGCGTTGGATAACCAGCCTGACGATGCGCTCTTTATCGGTGGCCTTTTTGCCTATGATTTGGTGGCCAGCACTGAAACCCTGCCAGCGGTGGAGGGCACCGAGCACTGCCCCGACTACCTTTTTTATGTTGCAGAAAGCTTGCTGGTGATTGACCACCAGCATCGCCAAGCGCGCTTACAAGGCACCTTATTTGGGGGTGATAACGCCCGCGCTCACTATGTGGATTTATCGCGTCGTTTGCAACGCATCAAAGAAGCCTGCTTATCGCCTGCACCACTTCCAGAAGCGCCCGTGGTGACTGATCACAGTGTCACGGTTTCTGTCTCCGATTCAGACTTTTGTCAGCAGGTTGACGCGCTGAAAAAGCACGTGATTGCCGGTGATGTGTTTCAAGTGGTGCCATCGCGCCGCTTTACCCTCGTGTGTCCCTCGTCGCTCAATGCTTATCGAGCGCTGAAGCGCGGCAACCCTAGCCCGTATATGTTTTATCTGCGCGATAGCCAATTTAGCTTGTTTGGCGCCTCGCCAGAAAGCGCCCTTAAATATACTCAAGCGACCAATCAGGTTGAGATTTATCCCATCGCCGGTACACGCCGACGCGGGAAGACCGCCCAAGGCGACATCGATCACGACTTGGATAGCCGCATTGAGCTTGAGCTGCGCAATGATGAAAAAGAAAACGCCRAGCACATGATGCTGGTCGATTTGGCCCGCAACGATGTGGCGCGAATTAGCACGCCCGGCAGCCGTCATGTCGCCGACTTGCTCAAAGTCGACCGCTACAGCCATGTGATGCATTTAGTATCTCGGGTGGTGGGTCAGCTGAAACCTGATCTAGACGCGCTACATGCGTACCAAGCCTGTATGAATATGGGCACGCTTACCGGTGCGCCCAAGCTTCGCGCGATGCAGCTCATCCGTGACACCGAACAGTGCCGTCGTGGCAGTTATGGCGGCGCCGTGGGCTACTTTACCGGATCAGGCGAGATGGATACCTGCATTGTGATCCGCTCTGCCTACGTTGAAAACGGCCTTGCCACCGTGCAAGCCGGTGCAGGCGTGGTGTTTGATTCTGACCCACAAGCCGAAGCGGACGAAACCCGCGGCAAAGCACAAGCGGTGATCCATGCGATTCAAACCGCCCACCAAGGAGGCCAATCATGAGTACCCCGTCAATGGACATCGTGCTGCTCGATAACATGGACTCCTTTACCTATAACTTGGTGGATCAATTTCGCGCACTCGGTTACCCGGTCACGGTGTTCCGCAATCATTTAGAGGCCGAGGCGATTGTTCGTCATATTCGTACCCTGCCCCAGCCGCTACTGGTGCTCTCGCCCGGCCCAGGTGCGCCTTCCGATGCCGGCTGTATGCCCGCGTTGATTGAAAGGCTGCGCGGCCAGGTGCCGATGCTGGGGATTTGCCTGGGTCAGCAAGCGATCGTCGAAGCCTACGGCGGCAAAGTAGCGGGTGCCGGCACCATCATGCACGGCAAGGCCTCGGCCATGCATCACCAACAGCATCCGGTATTTGGCCCATTGGCATCCCCGCTCACCGTGGCCCGTTACCACTCGCTGGTGGCGACTAATGTGCCTGCCAGCTTGGATGTCATCGCCACGACCTTGGATGGCGACGATCAAAAAGTGATGGCGGTGGTGAGCAATACCGACTACGTGGTCGGTTATCAATTTCATCCAGAGTCCATTTTGACCGCACAAGGCGCCGCCCTGCTCACCCACACCATCGATTGGGCCAGTGGCTACTATCAGCGCTAACAGCAACATCAGCGCTAACAACAACACGTGCCAGATAGGCACGGGGCTAGAACAGACAAATACCGAGGTTAAGTACAGTGATGGATCAACTACTAGAGACGCTCTACCAACAACAGTCACTCAGCCAAGCGCAAAGCGAGCAGCTGTTTAGTGCGATCATTCAGGGCGAACTCGAGCCAGCACGATTAGCGGCTACATTAACCGCATTGAAGATTAAAGGGGAAACGCCTGAAGAAATCGCGGGCGCGGCAAAAGCACTGACTGACAACGCCGAACCTTTCCCCCGCCCCAGTTATCCGTTTGCCGATATCGTCGGCACAGGAGGCGATGGCGCGAACACCATTAATATTTCAACGACGGCCGCCTTTGTCGCCGCCGCCTGTGGCGTGAAAGTGGCCAAACACGGCAACCGCGGGGTATCGAGCAAGTCGGGCTCATCGGATTTACTCGCCGCCTTTGGCATTGATTTGGCGATGCCTGCCGACCACGCCCGCGAGGCCTTGGATAATCTGGGCGTTTGCTTTTTATTCGCCCCGCAATACCACACCGGCGTACGACACGCGATGCCCGTGCGCCAAGCGATGAAAACGCGCACCATCTTCAATCTGCTTGGGCCGTTAATTAATCCGGCGAAACCTAGCATTGAGCTGATGGGCGTCTACGACCAAGCCTTAGTTGCGCCAATTGCACAAACCATGCAAAACCTCAACATGACGCGCGCAGCCGTGGTTCACGGTGACGGTCTGGATGAAGTGGCTATCCACGGCCCCACGACGGTGGCAGAAATCACCCCGACCCACATCGAGCATTACACCTTAACCCCCAGCGACTTTGGTGTATCCCAATACCCGCTGGATAGCATTGCCGGTGGCACGCCGGAGCAGAACCGCGCGATGATCAGCGCGATTTTGCAAGGTAAAGGCACAGACGCCCAGCAAGCCGCGGTGGCTGTCAATGTGGCACTATTGCTACGCTTATTCGGACAAGAAGACTTGAAAGCAAACACTCAACAGGCCTTGGACGTGATGGCGTCGGGCAAGCCTTACACCATCATGCAAGCGTTAGCACAAAGGAGCGCAGTATGACCACCTCAGCCCTCAACGACACTATTTTAGGCCGCATTGTTGATGACAAAAAACGCTGGGTGGCCGCGCGCAAGCGCTCTCAGCCTCTGGATAGCTTTATCGACCAGCTGACGCTCAGTGATCGCGATTTTCGTGCTGCGCTGTCTGCACCGGGCTCACAGTTTATCTTGGAGTGCAAAAAAGCCTCGCCCTCGAAAGGCCTGATCCGAGAAGACTTCGATCCGGCGAGTATTGCCCGCGCCTATCAACCCTTTGCCGCTGCCGTTTCGGTGCTGACGGACGAAGACCACTTTCAGGGCAGTTTTGACTTCTTGCCTATCGTGCGCGCACAAGTCGATGCACCTGTGCTTTGCAAAGATTTTATTATCGACACGTATCAGGTTTACCTCGCGCGTCATTATCAAGCCGACGCGATCTTATTGATGCTATCGGTACTCGACGACGCTGAATACCGCGAACTGGCCGATTTAGCCGAGTCGCTAAAGCTGGGCGTGCTTACCGAAGTGAGCACCGAGGACGAGCTGGCGCGTGCCAATGCCTTAGGGGCAGTGGTGATTGGGATTAACAACCGGAATTTGCGCGATTTAAGCATCGATCGCGATCGCACCAAACGTTTAGCACCACAAGTGGGCGAAAAAGCGCTCGTGATTTCAGAAAGTGGCATTCATAGTCATCGTCATGTACGCGATCTTGCCCACCACGCGGATGGCTTTTTGATTGGCAGTGCATTAATGGCAGAGCCCGATCTCACCCTCGCGCTACGTAAAGTGATCTTGGGAGAGAATAAAGTCTGTGGGCTCACCACCGCCGACGATGCCCTCGCAGCCTTCAACGCAGGCGCAGTCTACGGCGGACTTATTTTCGTTGAGCACTCCCCGCGTGCCGTCACGGCCGCCGTGGCCAAGCGCGTACAACAAGGCGCACCGCTTTGCTATGTGGGCGTGTTCCAAAATCATGCGCTAGACACCGTGGCTGAGTACGCACAACAGCTCAGCCTTCATGCGGTGCAACTGCATGGTGATGAAGACGCGGCGTATCTACAAGCATTGCGTGAGAAGCTCCCTGAGCACTGTGAAATTTGGAAAGCACACGGTGTCTCTGATGTCGCACCGGCTTTAGACGGCGTGAATGCTGACCGCCACCTCATCGACAGCCGAGTCGGCCAGCAATCTGGCGGCACGGGCAAAACCTTTGATTGGCACCTGATCCCTAAAACCGCCAAAGACAAAGTCATGATTGCCGGCGGGCTCACTCCCGATAACGCGGCCAAAGCGGCCGAACAGGGCTGCCTCGGGCTGGACTTTAACTCCGGCGTTGAGCATGCGCCCGGTGTGAAAGATGCCAACAAGTTACATGCGGCGTTCCGCGCCCTTCGCCGCTATTGATTTATCAAGAGATGGTCGATTTGGCTGAGAGGATAGATGTCGCTAAGACAGGCAACGTATCTCGGCCCCCAGTTAAAGACGTAAAAGGATAATTATGAGCAAGCTTAACCCGTATTTTGGCGAATTTGGTGGTCAGTACGTGCCCCAAATTCTGGTGCCTGCGCTCGATCAGCTCGAACAGGCGTTTATTGATGCCCAAGAGGATCCCACTTTTAAAGACGATTTTATTCGCCTGCTGCAAGAATATGCCGGACGACCCACCGCGTTGACGCTTTGCCGTAACCTCACCAAGGGAACGAACACCAAGCTGTATCTTAAGCGGGAAGACTTGCTGCACGGTGGAGCGCACAAAACCAACCAAGTACTGGGCCAAGCCATGCTTGCCCAGCGGATGGGCAAATCAGAAATCATTGCTGAAACCGGAGCCGGCCAACACGGTGTGGCGACCGCGCTGGCGTGTGCGCTACTGGGACTAAAGTGCCGCATCTACATGGGGGCCAAAGACGTTGACCGTCAAAGCCCCAATGTGTTTCGGATGAAGCTGATGGGCGCGACCGTGATCCCCGTCCATGCGGGCTCCGCGACGTTAAAAGATGCATGTAACGAAGCGATGCGCGACTGGTCAGCCAACTATGATACCGCCCACTATTTGCTCGGCACTGCGGCGGGCCCGCACCCCTTCCCGACCATTGTGCGCGAGTTTCAACGCATTATTGGTGAGGAAACCCGTGCGCAAATTCAGCAGGTAGAAGGCCGCTTGCCGGATGCGGTAATCGCTTGTGTGGGTGGCGGCTCTAACGCCATTGGTATGTTTGCTGACTTTATCGATGACAAAGACGTGCGTTTAATTGGTGTGGAACCGGCGGGTAAAGGGCTCGATACCGATCAACACGGCGCGCCCTTAAAGCACGGCAAGCCCGGTATTTTCTTCGGGATGAAATSGCCATTGATGCAAGATGAATATGGTCAAGTGGAAGAGTCGTATTCAGTGTCTGCGGGGTTAGACTTCCCGTCTGTGGGGCCACAGCATGCGCACCTTAACGCCACTGGTCGTGGCGAATATCCGGCGGTCACCGACGATGAAGCCTTAGAAGCGTTTCAATCTCTCGCGCGCAACGAAGGCATTATTCCCGCGCTGGAGTCGGCCCATGCCATTGCCCATGCACAAAAGATGATGGCGGCGGAGCCGGACAAAGAGCAGCTTTTAGTGGTGAATCTATCCGGACGTGGTGATAAAGATATCTTCACTGTATATGACATTCTAGAAGGCAAAGGAGAGCTGTAATGACGGCACCATCTACTCGATATCAAGCGATGTTCGCAAACCTGGATGCCAAACAGCAAGGCGCCTTTGTTCCTTTTGTCACCTTAGGGGATCCAAACCCAGAGCAATCACTCGCCGTGATCGATGCATTGGTTGAAGGCGGCGCCGATGCGCTGGAGCTTGGCATGCCTTTTTCCGACCCATTGGCCGACGGCCCCACGATTCAAGACGCCACTATCCGAGCACGGAAAGCAGGGACCACGCCCGATACCTGTTTTGAGATATTGGCAGCGATACGCGAAAAACACCCTCACGTGCCGATTGGGCTGCTGATGTACGCCAACTTAGTCTACGCCCGTGGCATTGAGGCCTTTTATACTCGCTGTGCGGATGTCGGCGTCGATTCGGTACTGGTGGCAGATGTGCCACTTACTGAATCTGCACCATTTCGTGATCACGCTTTGGCACAGGGTATTGACCCGATTTTTATTGCCCCGCCTAACGCAGACGAYGCAACCTTAGCTCAAGTTGCAGAGCTGGGTCGTGGCTATACCTATCTGGTATCGCGCGCCGGGGTCACAGGGGCAGAGGCTAAAGCAGGGGCGCCGGTTGAACACCTGCTCGGCACCTTGCATCATCATGAGGCACCGCGCCCGCTACTTGGCTTTGGCATCTCAACCCCTGAGCAAGTCAAAGCGGCGATCAGCGCCGGGGCGGCAGGTGCCATCTCTGGCTCGGCGGTGGTGAAGATCATCGAGCAGCATCAACATGATGTGCCAACAATGCTCCATGCGCTCACTCAGTTTGTCCGAGAAATGAAAACGGCAACAGCCCAAGGCTAGCCAAGGCCTAATAAAAAAGACCCACCAGTCGTTGTACTGGTGGGTCATGCATTAGTGTCTCACGTTTTAGCTTAGGTCGCGCATTAATATCTCAAACTCTTCTTGCGCTTGGTCAATCAATGTCGCGAGCTCGTTGGCATCGCCATGGTTCAAAGGTAACGCCCAATTATCATGTTTGCCGGGCTCAATATGCTCAGCCAGCAACTGGGTGATTTTGCCTTTGCGCTGAAACGTCACTTCATCAAATTCAGCGAGGTGGGGGCTTTCCTCGTCGGCGATGTGAACCATCACATTGCCATTGGGGATCACCCGCACATGCGCTTGACGCGCGGGAGTGGTGTTTAAGGTGTAACTCCGTGAATGGATAGACATGTCAGCCTCCTCTCACTCGACTTGGGGCACTCCCTATTATAGTGCTTCACCAGCAGGGATGACTGACTATCCCGCTCCGTATTGCGTAAGGTCATAGGTGGTTACACTCTTGTGGCATCACTCCATGCAAATACATATAC